>JAJYMT010000035.1 GCA_021786695.1 bacterium | reverse complement strand
CGTCCGGGCGCGCGCCCTGCCGGAATTTATCAACTCCGAAAACGGTTTTCTGATCGAGGTTGACGACCACCGGGCGCTGGCGGAAAAAATCAACCTGCTTTTGGGCGACCAACCCTTGCGCGAAAAACTCGGCCGGGGCGGCACGGAGTTCGTCAAGCGTTTCGCCGCCGATCATATCGCCGAGGAATGGGAAAAAATCTATACCGAAACAATAAGCGCTCAGCGCAGTAAAATTTAAATTATGAAAATCAGTTTCGTCATTCCCGCCTACAATGAAGAAAAATACCTCGGCGGTTGCCTGGAGTCGATCATCAAGGAACTCGGGACCGTCGATGTTCAGGCCGAAATTATCGTAGTCAACAATGCAAGTTGCGACGGGACGGCAGCGGTGGCGGCAAAATTTCCAAAAGTAAGAATCGTCGATGAAAGCCGTAAAGGGTTGGTCTATGCCCGCGCCGCCGGATTGAACGCGGCTTCCGGCGAATTGATCGCCAATGTCGACGCCGACACCATCATGCCCGTCGGCTGGCTCGGTACGGCGTTGAAATTTTTTAACGCCGACCAACAATTAGTCGGTTTGAGCGGCCCCCACATCTTTTACGACGCACCCGCCAGCGTGCGTTTTTTTACCCACCTTTTTTATTATACCGGCTACGTCTCTTATCTCGTAAACCGTCTGTTTTTCGGAATCGGCATGATTCAGGGCGGCAATTTCATCATCAAAAAGACCGCCTTCGAGCAGGCCGGCGGCTACGACACCGAGAATTTCGTCTTTTACGGCGAAGACACGGCGGTAGCCAGGCGACTCGCCGGCGCCGGCAAGGTGGTGTTTACCTTCAAACTGCCGATCTACGCTTCGGCTCGGCGGATCAAGAAAGAAGGCATCTTGAAACCCGCCCTGTATTATGCGGCAAATTTTTTTTCCACCTTGATTTTCAACCGGCCGGTGAATAAAAAGTATACGGATGTACGGCCGCGTTGACCGGCGGACGGAGCGCCCAGTCGTAAAAAGTTATCAACAAACCGCTTGCTTGACAGGCGGTTTGTTGAAGCGCAAAGTTTAGCCGATAAGATATTATTAATTGGAGGAGGTGAAAAATATGCTTAATTATAATTCCTGCCTGATTTTTTGTGATGTCCGGCTGGAAAAATCCGATCGGCCAAAATATTCTATAAGACCACTCTAAGATCAAATATATGAAAAAAACCATAATACTGGCCGCGATTGCGGCGGTGCTGATCGGCGGCGGATTTTACTGGTATCGCAGTATGAGCAAATCGAGCTACGCGCCGCCGGCAACCACCGGCCAAAACGGGAGTCCGGCCGCCGGCAAGACCTATCCGTTATCCGAAGTTGCCAAGCATGCGACCGCGACCGACTGCTGGCTGGCGATCGGGGGAAAAGTTTACAATGTCACGCCGTTCATCGCCTCCGGCAAACATCCGGGCGGAGCGGCAATCCTCTCGGGTTGCGGCAAAGACGCGACCGTGCTGTTCAACACCCGGCCGATGGGGTCTGGTACGCCTCATTCCGATAAAGCCAGAAGCATGCTCCCCAACTTTTTTATCGGTGACTTGTCCGGCAGTTGAAAAACGATCCAGAAATGCGGCAGTTCCGGTGGCTTGATGGCGGATATTTTAGTATAATGGATTCAATAAGCAATCCGTTTTTTTGCCGTCGATGAAACAGATGAAACAAACGATCAATCTGTCAAAACGAGACGTTGCCTTCACCCTGAAGCGCAGCGAACGCGCGCGTTTGTTGCGATTGGAAATCAGCGGCTGGACGGGCCTGGTGGTGACGGCGCCGAGCCGTCTGCCGATGGCGAGGATAGAAAATTTTATCCGCGAGCGCGCCGGCTGGGTGCTGGAAAAGATGGCGATATTCGATGCCGCCCGCCCGGTCAACCGCATCGGCGGCGGCCGGCGCGATTATCTCAAGAACAAAGAGGCGGCGCGGGCCTTGGTTCTGGATCGATTGGAGTTTTTCAACCGCGACCGCCGCTTTAACTATGGACAAGTCAAGATCAAGAACCAGAAAAGCCGCTGGGGCAGCTGTTCGCGAAAAGGCAATCTGAATTTCAATTACAAGATCATCCGCCTGCCGTCGCGCCTGGCGGATTATATCATCGCCCACGAACTTTGCCATCTCTGTGAGTTCAACCACGGGCTGTCTTTTTGGCGGAAGTTATCGGGAATACTTCCTGATTGCCGGGCGCTCCGGCAGGAATTGAGCCGTTATCGTTCCTGGCATTAGACGGATTTTTATGATATGATATTTGCGGAACAGGGGACGGAACCGTCCGGCTGTTTTTTTAAAATTAAAAATAGAAAAATTATGAAGACCCTGCAGGAAGTATTCAACCAGATCCAGTCGATCAAAAACGAACAAAAGACCGTCAAGACCGCTTATCGCGACGCGCTCTCCGCTTCGGCCGAATTGGCCGAGGCCGGTGAACAGCTCAAGGCGCTCAAAGAAAAAAAGAAAAAAATCGAAGCGGCGATCAAAGAGCAGTTTACGAGCGATCTGGATAAATTGGAGCGCTTGAAAACCGATATCGAATCGCAAAACACCATGCTTGCCGACATCGCGCTCACGAAATTGATGGGTGGGGAGACGGTGGAGGTGGTCGATGTAAACAGTAACGTCTATGAACCGGTCTTCTCGGTTAGGTTCAAAAAAACCAGCGCGATGAAGCATGCGGCGGCAAAAAAATCCGATACCGGCCAGCCGGCCGGACGGCAAACAGTGCCGGAAATCAACCGGATGTTTGATTAAAAAATTTTCTTGACAACTTTCGACAGATATGTTATAAGGATAGTAGCCACCATCCTAAATTATAAGGGTGGCCTGTAAGTATTTCTCAAAAAATTAGTGCTTTTGTCTTAAGTGCCAAGTTTGGTCTTGAGAAGAACTCTAACGAGAAGAGGTCGACTTACATAAAAAATTTTTGGACCAAAACTATGGCAAAGAAACTTTACGTCGGCGGCATCGCTTATGCGACCAACGATGACGGTCTCCGCGATTTCTTCGCGCAAGCCGGCACCGTTGAGTCAGCTAAGATCATCATGGATAAGATGACCGGCCGCTCCAAGGGCTTCGGCTTCGTGGAGATGGCGAGCGACGCTGAGGCGCAAACCGCTATGGACAGCTTGAACGGCAAGGAACTTGACGGCCGGGCTCTCCGCATCAGCGAGGCGCGCCCGATGGAAGAGCGACCGGCTCGCACCGGCGGCTTCCGCGGCGGACAACGCAGCAATTGGTAATTAACATACCAGCGAAAGACGGCTCTGCAAAGGGCCGTCTTTTTGTTTGACGAAGTCGCCGATTCTGGGATATCTTAGTAGTATGAAACACAAATTATCCGTAGCAGGCGTTTGTTTGGCGATTTTGTCTGCCGCTCCGATTTCGGCGGCCGAATCGGCCGTGCCATCGCCGGGCAAGGAGATAATCATCCCGAACGTGCCGTTCACCGCCCAGGCGCCGCTGGGCAACTGGCGCGATCGGCGCCAGCAGGACGGCTGCGAGGAGACGGCTTCGCTTATGGCCGTAACCTGGGCGAGAGGGCAGAAGACCCTGGCCAAAGCGGAGGCCGAACGGCACGTCCTGGCGATTGCCGGATATGAAAAAAAATTTTATGGCAGTTTCACCGATACCTCGGCCGGCGATACTTTGAAGCGGATCATTAACGGCTATTTCAAGTTTTCGGCCGCAGGGCTAAAAACTAAGGCCGGAATCGCCGACCTGAAAAAAGCCCTGGGCGAGGGCGCTGTGGTAATCATTCCGACCGACGGGCGCAAACTGAAAAATCCGTATTTTACCCAGCCGGGCCCGGAGCGGCACAACCTGCTCCTGATCGGCTACGACGGCCGGAAGAAAGAATTCATCGCCAACGACCCCGGCACCCGCCGCGGCGCCGGCTATCGCTACGGCGAAAAGATTATCGAGGCGGCCTGGCGCGACTATCCGACCGGCGACCATTTGCCCATCAAAGGATTGGAAAAGAACATGATAATCGTCAGGAGAGAAAAATCGACCGCTATTGACAGAAAGTGAAAAATATTATATGTTGGATTATCAACCTATTTCATTTTCGGAGGTGTTTTGATGATGTGGGACATTCCAAGAGCCAAGGTCGTAATCGAAGTGAACCCGGAGTCAAAGGGTGAACACGATGCATTCTTGGCGCGGCTGTTCGACGACAACGGTACGACCAGGGCAACCGGCAGGAGCCGGGAATCGGCCTTCGCGGCGTTTCGCGGCTTGGCCGATCGGCATGGATTCCGCCCCGGCATCAACAACTTTCGAATCGTTTCCGCCGAGCCCACCTCGCCGCTCCTGCCGGAAAGATAGGTCGACGCAATCGCCGCCGGGCGTTTTCAGTCCGGCGGCTTTTTCATTACAAGAGAAACCACCCGCTTTAGCGGGTGTGTGCGTTTGATGGCGTAGCCCTCGGCGCTATAATAAAATCACCTCAATCAGAAAGGAGGTGATTTTATGGCAAAT
>JAJYMT010000021.1 GCA_021786695.1 bacterium | reverse complement strand
ACATCAGGAAAAATGTGGGCAGACGCCGTTTTTTTGTTTTTTTAAAAAATTTGGCTTATTTTAAAACAGAAATTTAAACTTCGATCTAAAGTTTAAATGGCGATCATCTATCTAAATTAAATTAATTCCATATTAACTTGAGCATCTCGCTTGAGCATTTTTTATGTCCAAAAATACCTCAACTTTGATCGGCGAAAGAAAATATCTGACCGAGGTGGCGCAGCCGACCCCGATGCCGGATCTGATCGAGATACAGATGGACTCATACGATTGGTTCTTGCGCGAGGGGTTAGCGGACCTCTTCGATGAGATTTCGCCCATCACCGACTTCATCGGCCGCGACCTGGAACTCTATTTCGGCGAACATTACCTGGATGAACCGAAGTTCGACGAAGTGCAAAGCCGCGCCAAGAACGTCACCTTCGAGGCGCCGTTGCGGGTCAAAGCCAAACTGGTCAACAAAAAAACCGGACAAACCACCCAGCAGGAGGTCTTCTTGGGCGATTTTCCGCTGATGACCAAGCGCGGCACCTTCATCGTCAACGGCATTGAGCGCGTGGTCGTTTCCCAGTTGATCCGCTCGGCCGGCGTAATCTTCACTTCCGAATTCATCAAGGGCAAGAAATATTACGGCGCCAAAGTGATTCCGAACCGCGGCGCTTGGCTGGAAATCGAGACCGACGCTAACGGCGTGATCTGGGTGCGCATCGACCGCAAGCGCAAAGTGGCGATCACCTCGCTTTTGCGCGCTTTCGGTTTCGGCACCGACGAGGAGATCCGGCCGCTGTTCGCCGGCACGGAGATGAAAGTCGGCGAGATCGATTTTTTGGAGGCGACCCTAGATAAAGACATCGCCAAGAGCGAGGCGGAAGGGTTGAAAGAGGTCTACAAACGGATCCGTCCGGGCGATCTGGCCACCACCGACAACGCACGCCAGCTGATCCACTCGATGTTCTTCCGCTTCGACCGCTATGACTTCGACCGCGTCGGCCGTTACAAGCTGAACCGCCGTTTCGGTTTCGACATTCCGAACAACAAAGAAACCAGGATCCTCAGGCGGGAAGATTTGGTGGAAATCATCAAAGAAGTGATCCGGCTGAACGTCACCCAAGGCAAGGAAGACGACATCGACCACCTGGGCAACCGCCGCGTCCGCGCCATCGGCGAACTGATCCAGAATAAATTCCGCGTCGGCCTCGCCCGCATGGAGCGCATCGTCAAGGATCGCATGTCCACCATGGAAATCGACTCCCTCAACCCCAATAAATTGATCAACGCTCGTCCGGTCATCAGCGTAGTCAAGGAATTTTTCATGTCCTCGCAACTCTCGCAATTCATGGATCAGACCAATCCGCTGGCGGAACTCGAGCATAAGCGCCGGCTGTCGGCCATGGGCCCCGGAGGACTTACGCGCGAACGCGCCGGCTTCGACGTCCGCGACGTGCACACCACCCACTACGGCCGCATCTGCCCGATTGCCACGCCGGAAGGACCGAATATCGGCCTGGTCGGCCACCTGGCGTCTTTTGCAAAACTGAACAGCTATGGTTTTATCGAGACGCCGTACCGCCGGGTGCTGCATGACTTGCCGAACGACGGCAAGGCGGCGGTCGGCAAGATCTTGCGCCAAGACGTCTCTGACGCGGCCGGCAAGACGGTCGCCAAGGCGGGTACGCGCGTTGATGAAAAATCGGCCAAGGAATTCAAAGAAAAAATCGCCTCCCATACGCTCCTCCCGGTCAAACCGGTGGTTACCGGAGAGATCGTTTATATGGATGCGTTCGAGGAGGAAAAATACATCACCACCGCTTTCACCACCCCGGTCGACGCTGACGGTTATTTTCTGGTTGATCGCGCCGAGGTCCGCAAATACGGGCAGCCGACCAACGAAGAAGTGACCAAAATCGACTTTATCGGCGTGGCCTCGAACCAGATCATCTCGGTCGCCACCTCGCTGATCCCCTTCATGGAACACGACGACGGCCAGCGCGCGCTGATGGGCACCAACATGCAACGTCAGGCCGTGCCGCTGTTTCGCGCCCAGGCGCCGATCGTCGGCACCGGCGTCGAGGCCAAGGCCGCGGAAAATTCCGGACAAGTCGTGGTCGCGGAGGAAGCGGGCGAGGCGGTCAAAGTCGACGGCGGCAACATCCAGATCAAAGAAACCGGCGGCAAGACCAGGAACTATCCTTTGGTTAAATTTTTAAGATCGAATGCCTCGACCTGTTTAAACCAGCGGCCGATTATCTCCAAGGGAGACAAGGTCAAGAAGGGGCAGATCCTGACGGACGGACCGGCGATTGACCGGGGAGAACTGGCCTTGGGCAGGAACGTCCTGGTGGCTTTCATGTGCTGGGAGGGTTTCAACTACGAAGACGCGATCATCATTTCCGAACGTTTGGTGGCCAATGACGGTTACTCATCCATACATATAGAGGATTACACCATTGACGTGCGCGACACCAAACTCGGACCGGAAGTGGTGACGCGCGACATTCCGAACATCGGCGAAGAGAAATTAAAGGACTTGGATGACCGGGGCATCGTGCGCATCGGCGCCGAGGTCTCTTCCGGCGACATCCTGGTCGGCAAGATCACGCCCAAGGGCGAGACCGAGCTTTCGGCCGAAGAAAAACTCCTGCGCGCGATTTTTGGCGAGAAAGCCAAGGATGTGCGCGATTCATCCCTGTATCTGGAGCACGGCGAACACGGCAAGGTGGTGGATGTGAAGGTCTTTTCGCGCGAAGACGGCGACAAGCTTTCGACCGGCGTGATCCAATCGATCCAGGTCTCGGTGGCCAATCTGCGCAAGGTGCAGGCCGGAGACAAGATGGCCGGACGCCACGGCAACAAGGGCGTCATTTCCAAAATCGTACCGGTGGAAGATATGCCTTATATGGCCGACGGCACTTCGATCGACATCCTTTTGTCGCCGCTCGGCATCGTTTCCCGCATGAACCTGGGGCAGATCCTCGAGACCCATCTCGGTTTCGCGGCGCAAAAATTGGGTTACAAGGTGGTGACGCCGCCGCTGAACGGCATCACCGAAGATCAGATCAGGGGCGAATTGATCAAGGCCGGCCTGCCGGAAGACGGCAAGGTGGCTTTGTTTGACGGCAAATCGGGCGAGCAGTACGACAACAAAGTGACGGTCGGCTACAAATATATGATGAAATTGAACCATATGGTCGAAGATAAGATCCACCAGCGTTCGATCGGCCCCTATTCGCTCATCACCCAGCAGCCGCTCGGCGGCAAAGCGCAATTCGGCGGCCAGCGCTTCGGAGAAATGGAAGTGTGGGCGCTTGAGGCCTATGGCGCGGCGCACACCCTGCAGGAAATCCTGACCATCAAGTCCGACGACGTGCCGGGCCGCAGCAAGGCCTATGAATCGATCATCAAGGGCGAGACGATCAAAAAACTGAACGTGCCGGAGTCGTTCAACGTTTTGGTGCGCGAACTTAAGGGCTTGGGACTGGATGTTAATCTGCTCGGCGGCAGCGACGAAGAGGAAGAAGAAAGCAAAGAAACGGCGGAGCCGGCGGCAGTGGAAGTAAAGGAAGAGAAAGCGGAAACTAAAAAGAAGAAATAAGTTATATTAGGATATTGGGCAATTAGGAAATTAAACTAATTACCTGATCAACTAATTATCTAAACTATGCTGAATCCAATAAAGACCTCCGACTTCGACGCAATCATGCTGAAACTGGCAAGTCCCGAGCAGATCGGCGGCTGGTCGCATGGCGAGGTGACGCGTCCGGAAACCATCAACTACCGCACCCAGAAACCGGAGAAGGACGGCTTGTTCTGCGAACGCATTTTCGGCCCCTCCAAGGACTGGGAGTGCTACTGCGGCAAATATAAGAAGATCCGCTATAAGGGCATTGTCTGCGACAAGTGCGGCGTGGAAGTGACCCGTTCGATCGTCCGCCGTGAACGGTTCGGCCATATCTCTTTGAAATCGCCGGTGACGCATATCTGGTTTTTGCGCGGCATCTCAAGTAAGATCGGCCTGATCCTGGACCTGTCGATGCAGTCGCTCGAAAAGGTGGTCTATTTCGCCAGCTTCATCATCACTGACGTGAATGAAGGGCTGCGCGAGGCGACGGTCGAGCAAATCAAGAATGAACTTAAGGCAAAAAAGAAACAGATCGAGACCGAATATGCCCGGCAGGTGGCGGAGATTAGGAACCGCAAAGGCAAACTTTTGCAGGACGGCAAGAAGGAAGCGGAGATCGAAACTATCCTGGCCAAGGAAATCGATTCGCTCACCGACGCTCGCGATGAAAAATTCGCCAACCTGAACAATGCCTTCGACCAGGCGCAGAAAGAATTGAAAGAACTGAAACCGCTCACCATCATCTCCGAAAGCACCTATCAGAACTTGAGTTTGAAATACGGCCACATCTTCGAGGCCGGCATCGGCGCCGAGGCGGTGCGAAAACTTCTGGAACGGATCGATTTAGTCGAAGGCATCGCCAAGATGGAAAAAGAACTCCTGGACGCCAACGACACCAAAAAGCAAAAATTAATCCGCCGCCTGAAGCTCTTCAAGAGCTTGCTGGCCAACGGCATCCGGCCGGAGTGGATGATCATGACCATCATCCCGGTAATTCCGCCGGATCTGCGGCCGATGGTGCCGCTCGACGGCGGCCGTTTCGCCACTTCCGACCTGAATGATTTATACCGCCGCGTCATCAACCGCAACAACCGGCTGAAGCAATTGTTGGAATTGAACGCGCCGGAAGTGATCGCGCGCAACGAAAAACGAATGCTGCAGGAGGCGGTCGATGCCCTGATCGACAATTCGGCGCGCCATGGCAAGACCGTGGTCGCCTCTACGGGGCAGAAACGGATGCTCAAATCGCTGGCCGATTCGCTTAAAGGCAAACAGGGGCGTTTCCGCCAGAATCTCTTAGGCAAGCGTATCGACTATTCCGGCCGCAGCGTGATCGTGGTCAATCCGAATTTGAAATTGGATCAATGCGGCCTGCCCAAGACCATGGCGCTGGAACTGTTCAAGCCGTTCATCATCAGCCGCCTGATCAAGAAAGAGATCGTGCATAATGTCCGTTCCGCCTCCCGCTTCATCGAAGCCGGACATGACGAGGTCTGGGACAACCTGGAAGACATCATTAAAGACGCCTACGTATTATTGAACCGCGCGCCGACCCTGCACCGCCTGGGCATCCAGGCCTTCAGGCCGATCCTGATCGAGGGCAAGGCGATCCAGATCCATCCATTGGTCTGTACCGCTTTCAACGCGGACTTCGACGGCGACCAGATGGCGGTGCACTTACCGCTTACCAAAGAAGCGGTCGAGGAGGCGCGCGACATCATGCTGGCCTCGCATAATCTCTTGAAGCCGGCGACCGGCGATCCGATCGTCACTCCGGGCCAAGATATCGTTTGGGGCACTTTTTATCTTACGGTGATAAAAGGCGACAACCAGGACGACCAGGCGGTCAAGGCCTTCGCTTCGGTGGAAGAGGCCAAGCTCGCCTACCAGCTCGGCAAGATCGCGATCCATCAGCTGATCAAAGTAAAGATGGACGGCGAGATCATCAAGACCACCATCGGCCGGATCATCCTGAATGAGGTGCTGCCGGAAAAACTCCGTTTCGTCAACGACATCATCGGCAAAAGCAAGATGCGCGGTCTGATCAAGGATTGTCTCAGGCACTACGGCGAGGAGCGGACGGTCAGGTTCGTCGACGATCTCAAGAAAGTAAGTTTGAAATATATCACCAAGAGCGGTCTGTCCTGGAGCATGGGCGATCTGCCGCAATTCAAAGAACGGGATGAGCTGATCGCCCAGTCGAACGTCAATGTCGACAAGATCCAGGAACAGTTCGAAGACGGCCTCTTAACCGACAGCGAACGCTATGCCAAGGTGATCGAGCTCTGGACCGATACCAAGGAAAAAATCACCAATCTGTGCAAGACGGGTCTGCCGATCGACGGTCCGGTTTTTTCAATGATCGATTCCGGCGCTCGCGGTTCCTGGGCGCAGCTGACGCAGATTATCGGTATGAAGGGCCTGGTCACCTCTCCCTCCGGCGACATCATCGAACTGCCGGTCAGGGGTAATTTCAAGAACGGTTTTGGCGTACTCGAATATTTCATTTCCACGCACGGCGTGCGCAAGGGCCTTTCCGACACCGCGCTCCGCACCGCCAACGCCGGCTATCTGACCCGCCGCTTGGTGGACGTGGCGCAGGACGTGATTGTCGCGACCGATGATTGCGGCGATACGGTCGGTATGATCTTGAACAAGAAAGAAAGCGAAGAGGCCGGCCAGGACCTGGTGAAAAGGATCACCGGCCGCTATCTGGCGGGCGACTTGAAGAACGCCAAAGGCAAGACCTTGCTCAAGGCGGGAGAACTGGTCACCGAGACCGCGGCCGAACAGCTGAAGAAGGAAGAGATCAACACCGCCCACGTCCGCTCGATTCTGTCTTGCAAGCTGCACAAGGGCGTCTGCGTCAAGTGCTACGGTTATGATCTCGGCTACAACCAGCCGGTCAAGATCGGCACCGCGGTCGGCATCATCGCCGCGCAGTCGATCGGCGAGCCGGGAACCCAGCTTACCATGAGAACTTTCCATACCGGCGGCGTGGCCGGATCAGAAGACATCACCCAGGGTCTGCCGCGGGTGGAAGAAATTTTTGAATCGCGGCCGCCTAAGCACCGGGCCTTCGTTTCCGACGTGGCCGGACGGGTGAAGATCGAGACCGGCACCCGCGAGATCATCGACGCCGAGGGCCGCACCGTGACCGTTTCCAATCCGCAGGTAAAAATTCTTAAGATATTTTACAAAGGCGTCGAAACCGACAAGTATTATTTCGCCGAGGCGGCCAAGGAGGCCGGGCTCGAGAGCAAGTCGGGCAAATCCAAGAGTGACAAGTCGGCGTCGCCCAAGGTTTTGGTGAAAGAGGGCGAAGAAGTGAAAAAGGGTGCGGCGTTGTTCACCCTGGGCGAGGCGACAGTCAAAGCCAAGCGCGGGGGAAAAATCTCCCTTGACGACAAAGCGGTGATGGTCGGGGCCGAGGCGGAGAAAGAAAAAGAATTCACCATCCCCAAGGGTTATAGCATCTGGGTCAAAGACGGCGACGAGGTCGGACGCGGCGACCAATTGACCGAAGGCAACGTCGATCTGCAACAGCTCTATCAGCTCAAGGGCAAGCTGGAGACACAGAAATATATCATCAAAGAGATCCAGTTCGTCTATTCGTCCCAGGGCCAGCCGCTGAACGACAAACATATCGAGATTATCGCCAAACAGATGTTCTCCCGCGTCTACGTCGAGGACTCCGGCGACACCGAGATGCTGCCGGGCGAGATACTGGAGAAGGCGGTGTTCGATCGCACCAACGAAAAGGCGGCGCTTGATAATAAAAAATCATCCAAGGGCCAAGAACTGCTCTTGGGTATGACCAAGGCCTCTCTTACCACCGACAGCTTTCTCTCGGCCGCTTCTTTCCAAGAGACGGCGCGCGTGCTGATCGAGGCGGCAGTCACCGGCAAGGTCGATTACCTGGAAGGCCTGAAAGAGAACGTAATCATCGGCCGGCTGATTCCGGCCGGCACCGGCTATTACGCCCGCAAACCGAAACCGGCGGCAGAGACGGATGAGCCGGTCGAAGAATAATCAGGTTTACTGGTTCTTTATATAGGAGCGAAAGCTCCATAAAACAAAATACCCCCGCCCGGTAATTCGAGCGGGGGTATTTTGTTGCGGCAAGCATTTATGAGCTGACTTCCGCGCTCGACAATCCTCGCCAAAGTTTCGGATCGATTTTTGCCAGGCCGCCGGTCAAACTGGAAGCATCCAGTATCTCCAAAAGGACCGGCTTGCCGGCGCCAGATAGATGGACAATCAAGTTGCCGAATTCACGCGCGTGGGTGATGGCGCCGCGCGTGAGTTCAATCGATAGGATATTTGATTCGGGGTCGTAGAGCATAATCGCGTAACACATATCGCGTAACACATATCGCGAATTCAGAATTCGTTATGCGTTATGTGTTACGCGTTATGAGAAATTATTTCACAGGGAAGAAAGTAATTATTTTTATTATTTCATCTTCTTTTTTATAGATTACCTTAATTCCGTCTTTTCTCGCGCCGAAGCATTTGCCTTGTTTTGCGACTTCGTCGGGTGAGTTGACCGCCTCTTCTATCTCTTCCTTGCGCAAAAACACCCGGTGTTTGTTCAGGATGTCGAATTTATTATTTGCGTATGAAGTGAAATGGATCATATAATCAAAAAGTCCTGATGTACGGGGTGGCTTTGCCGGTAAGACGCTCAGTGGCCTGCAATACATCGGTGTAGTTTACTATATTTATTGATTGTCCTTGCGTGCGACCGGCGTCGCCGCCTCTGGCCTGGGCGAATTTACCGTCTCCCAGAGAAACCCAGACATGGCCGCCCGCCTTGGAAGCGCTCGGCGGCCAGCCGACCAACGTGCCAGCCGGCAGTTTTGTAAGATCGGCCGAACTTGATTGCGAGTGGGCGAACAGAGAAGCCGTAGTGCATGAGCCGGGGTCAAGATCAACCACTCTGCTTTTAGACAAGACGGTGCAGGCGAATGAAGAGCAGTCAATGTAGGTCGTGCCGTTGTCCGAAGTAAGTCGTTTTTCCTGGCTGTAGGTATATTTTCCCATCATCTCGCTTACGACCACCTGGACGGTTCCTGGAGCGATATTCTGTCCGGAAATGTCGGTGTCGCTGATCGCGCGGGCGTTGCTGTCCCCCTCGATTTCCTCGATCATCTTTATCTCTAGCGGCTTCATCCTGACCAACTCTGGGTTGATCTGATAAAGGATCATGTAGGACGAGAGGGTGATCAGCAGACCGGTTATGCTGGCGGTGATCCAGGATTTCGCCTCGCCGATAGTGCTTGCGTTGCCGCCGGATATGATCCACATCACCCCGCCGATCATCATCACTACCGTCGCCAGAATCCCGACCACGCCGATGGCATATTTATAGATGCCGGCAACGTACTCGCCGATCCAGCCGATGCAGAGCTTGGTTGAGTCGTTGTCGCAATAATTTATGTTAGAAAATTTCGCGGTCGGAATTTTTACTTGCAGCCAATCCGCCGGATTGGCGATTTTCGGCAACTCGCCGGGCGCGGCCGTTGCCCCTGAATAAGTTGACAGGCCGAATAACAAAATGCCGGATAAAAAAACGATAATTTTTAGATATCTGCTCATTTTATTGATGATCATTCGCAACCGTAAAGATCCCTGTACGCTCCAAGGGCGCCGGTTCTTCCCGTAACTTTGCATTGTTTATTTTCCTGGAAGTCGATTCCGAATCCGGTTACCGTCCAACTCAGCGAATTATTACAGGCATTTTGATTTTCAAATCCGTTTCTGCATCCTCGATATCCGACTCCGACCGCATAATCAAACGCACAACAGGTGGTCGGCGGCGTGATACAGGAGCCGGATGAGCTGCAAATCAAACCCTCCCCCTTCCAGGATCCGTCAGCACACTCGTCTTTAGAAACCATCTTGCACCGGTTTTCCTGCTCGACCGCCGCGTTTAAAAAACTCGAATCGCAACAGCCGATTTTTATTTCCGATACATCGGCGACGGCGGTGATTTTAAAATTAACCAGCGCCGGATTTACCGTCGCTAAAATCAAATAAGAGCAGAGCGTCAACACTAAGCCGCTTATACTGGCGGTGATCCAGGCCTTGGCCTCACCGGCGCGCTCCGGCGAACCGCCGGACATGATCCACATCACGCCGCCGATCATCATCACCACCGTGGCCAGGATGCCGACCACGCCGATGGCATATTTGTAAATCGCGCGGACGTAATCGGCGATCGGCTGGGTGGATTTTTTATCGAAAGTATATTTTTCACCTTGGGTGAAGGGGCTGTTCGGGATGCCGACCTGGGGCGTAAAGACGGTGGGCTCGGCGGCACGGGCCGTCTTTATAGACGCCGAAATCAAGCCGAAGCCCAATAATTCAAAAAACAAGAATACGAAAAAAAATATTTTTATTATTTTTTGAAAATTTTTCATCCTCGAAAATAATTATCAGTGATGTTTGCGCCGGATTCGTTGATTTGCGGGCGGTTTATTTGGAAAATTTTTTGATGATCTCTTCCCAGGCCGTGGCCGGCAAGTCGCCGGCTACTTTGCGCCCGTTTATAAACCAGGTCGGCGTTCCCTGGATATCGAATTTATTTGCTTCCAGAATGTTTTTTTTGATCAGGGCCGAATATTTTTTGCCCTCCAGGCACAGCCGGAAGGCGGCGGAGTCGGCGCCGATACTCTGCGCCGCGCCGGTCAGTTCGTCTGCGGTTTTGATCCCCTGAAGTTCGTAGAGCTTGTCGTGCATCTTCCAGAAAAGTCCCTGCTCGCCGGCGCAGCGCGCTGCCATCGCCAGATCGATTGACTCGGCCGCGATATAGGGGAAATCGCGGTAGATGAATTTTACTCTGTCGCGGTATTTATCGGCGAGTTCGCGGATTTTCGGAAAAGAACTCTTTGAATACGGACAGGCGAAGTCGGCGAATTCCACGATCGTGATTTTCGGCTGATTCGAGCCGAGCCAAAAGTTTCCCTCGCCTTCCGTATTTTGATATACGGTCGTATCGGACAGAGAGAATGAAGCATGCTGGCCGGCTTGGATCGCCCTGACCTGGTCCGCCACATAAAAAACCGAGGCGAAAAACAGGGCGCCGACCAGGATCAGCAATGTCAGCAGCGCAACGCCCCACCAGGATTTGTACCAATGCTTTTGATTAACAATATTCATCGCACCCTCCATCGTTGATTATTATTAGGTATTTGGGTAAAATTTAAGTATAATTTAATGCAAAATGTAAAAATCAAAAATCAAAATGATAATGAAAAATTCAAAAATTATAAATTAAACAGTATTTCAATTTTACACTTTTAACTGTCATTTTTCATTTTGATATTTACACTTTAAATTTACTGCTATTATACCATTTTTCCATGTCTAAACAAAACTTAGCCGCGCAGGCGGAAAAAATTGAAAAAAAATATTTGAAACGCGACCTGAAGAAGAAAAAGACGATGAAAGTCAGCGGAGCAGGGGTGAAACGGCTGCAGGGCCTGATCAGGAAAAAAGGCCTCGGTTGATTGTTGCAAATATTGCAGTAAAATGGTAAAAGTTATAGGTAATAAGCAGTAAAATATAAATCATCATATGGATAAATATTCGCCGAAAGAAATCGAGTTGAAATGGCAAAATCGATGGGCGCAATGGGAATCCGCCAAGGCCGTGGAAGACGGGGCAAAGCCGAAAAAATACATCCTGGACATGTTTCCCTATCCTTCGGGGGCCGGACTCCATGTCGGCCACGTCGAGTCGTATACCGCCACCGATATCTATGCCCGCTACTGCCGGCTCAAAGGATTCAACGTTCTCCATCCGCAGGGCTGGGATGCTTTCGGCCTGCCGGCGGAAAACTACGCGATCAAGACCGGCATCCATCCGGCCGAAACCACCAAGCGCGCGGTCGAAACCTTCAAGCGCCAGATGAATTCTCTGGGCCTCTCTTATGATTGGTCGCGCGAGGTAAACTCCTCGGACCCCGACTATTACAAATGGACGCAGTGGCTGTTCCTGCAGTTTTATAAAAACGGCTTGGCGTATAAAAGGATGGCCAAGACCAATTGGTGCCCTTCCTGCCAGACGGTCCTGGCCAATGAGCAGGTGGTGAACGGCGCTTGCGAACGTTGCGGCACCGCGGTAGTGCAGAAAGATCTGGAGCAGTGGTTCTTCAAGATCACTGATTTCATCGAACCCTCCTTCGCTAATGATTCGGATGGGCAAGGACCAAAAAAGATGGCGGGATTGTTAAATGGCCTGGATGATGTCGACTGGCCCGACTCCACCAAGGCGGCGCAGCGGAATTGGATCGGACGGAGCGAAGGAGCGACAGTTAAGTTTCCCATTGTCATTCTGAACGAACCCCGGACCCGATCCGGGGGAAGTGAAGAATCTATAATAGGTGGTTTTAAAAAATATTATAGATCCTTCGCTAATGCTCAGGATGACAAGATGTTTTTGGAAGTATTTACTACCCGGCCGGATACGTTGTTCGGCTGTACTTACATGGTCGTATGTCCGGAACACCCGTTAATTTCAAATTTCAAATTTCAAATTTCAAATTTCAAAGAGGTTCAAAAATATATCGAGCAGGCGGCGATGAAAACCGACCTGGAGCGGGCGGAACTTACCAAAGAAAAAACCGGCGTGAAACTAGAGGGCGTTAGCGCGGTTAATCCGGTAAATGGCCAGGAGATTCCGATCTTCGTGGCCGACTATGTCTTGTCCGGCTACGGTACCGGCGCCATCATGGCGGTACCGGCGCACGATGTCCGCGACCATGAGTTCGCGAAGAAATATGGCTTACCGATAACCAAAGTTGTCGAGGCGGATAATAAAAACGAACGGGACGGCGAAGAAAAGCAGATCGTCGGCGTCGGTGCGCTGATAAGATCGGAAAGCGGCAAATTCATCTTTCAACTGAGAGACGCGAACACCAACCGTTTCCCCGGTATGATCGCCCCTTTCGGAGGGGGCATCCTCGAGGCGGAACTGCCGATAAACGCATTGAAGAGAGAGTTGTCGGAGGAATTGAATATAACGACGGAAGACGGCGAAGTGAGTTTGATCGGTAATTTTGAAAGCCACTTCGACCGCGGAAAATTTATCAGAATGTATTATGTGGCGCGTTTCGAGACGAACGGACTAAAAATGACCGAGGGCGCGGAAACGGTCGAACTGTCGCTGGCAGAAGCGCTTGAAAATAAGAAAGTGACAAATTTTACGAAGGAGGTCATCCGGATATTTTTCGGCGACAGCGAGGCCTATGCGGGCGAGGGCGTCAGCGTGAATTCCGGTTTTCTGGACGGGCTGGCGACGGTCCAGGCAAAAAAAAGAATGATCGAGTGGCTGGAGGAAAAAAAGATCGGCAGGCGGGCGATAAATTACCGCATCCGCGACTGGCTGATTTCCCGCCAGCGCTATTGGGGCGCGCCGATCCCCATAATTTATTGCGTGAAATGCGGAATCGTACCGGTGCCGGAGAGCGATCTGCCGGTAGTGTTGCCGACCGACGTCGATTTCAAGCCGACCGGCGAATCGCCGCTCGTCCACTCGGCCAAATTCCAGGACGTGAAGTGCCCTCATTGCGACGAGCCGGCGCGGCGGGAGGCCGACACCATGGACACCTTTGTCTGTTCCTCCTGGTATTATCTGCGCTACGCCGACCCGGACAACGACCGGGCGTTCGCCGACCCGAAACAATTGGCCAAATGGCTGCCGGTCGATCTGTATGTCGGCGGCGCTGAACATACGGTGCTGCATCTCTTGTACTCGAGGTTTTTTACCAAGGCGCTCCAAAAATACGGCTATCTTGATTTCAACGAGCCGTTCTTGAAGTTGCGCCATCAGGGCACCATCCTGGCGCCGGACGGCCAGAAGATGAGCAAATCCAAAGGCAATGTTATCAATCCGGACGAGGTGGTGGCCGAATACGGCGCCGACGCCTTGCGGCTTTACGAGATGTTCTTAGGTCCGCTCGAGGACGCCAAGCCCTGGAACACGGCAAGCATCGCCGGCGTCAGCCGTTTCCTGGAAAAATCCTGGAAGGTGGTGCTATCCGATAATTTCGGTTTCAAAGGCGATCACCTGCCGAACAACGACGAGGCGATCTACCGCTTGATCAATCGGGCGATCAAAAAAGTCGGCGAGGACATTGAGAGCATGAAATTCAACACCGCGATCAGCGAAATGATGAAGATTCTGAATGATCTGAAGGAGGTGATGATAAGCCATAGCGTTACTCCGGCCGCGGAAGATACCTTTAAGAAATATTTTTTGATCATTCTTTCGCCCTTCGCGCCGCATATCGCCGAGGAGTTATGGTTCCGGCTGGGTGAAAGTGAAAGCATCTTCAAGAAATCCTGGCCGGAATATGACGAAAAATATCTGAGGGTCGAATCGGTCAATCTGGTGGTCCAGGTGAACGGCAAGCTGCGCCACAATCTGGTAGTGGCCTCGGAAATCGAGGAAGAGGATGCGAAAAAATTGGCCCTGGAGAGCGATAGCGTGAAAAAGTGGCTGGCCGGAAAGGAAATCGCCAAGATAATTTTCGTATCCGGCAAATTGATCAATATCGTAACGAAGTAAAGTTATGAAAAATACCGTTATCGTCCTGGGCGCGATTTTTCTGACCGTAATTTTTTCCGTGGCCGTGATCGCGCCCAATTTCAGGTTGGATTACGACCTTGGCCGCGCCGTCCGGGCGGCAAGCAGCGGCAGTATGATTAGCGGCGCCTCGATCGGGGTTTCTGCGGCGACTCAGTTATTTTTCGGCGGCAAGATAACGAAATTTAGCATCTGCCAGCTGGACAGCCCGACCAGCCCGACCTGCAACGCGACCTGCAAGGAATGCATGCCGATCATTAGTAAGACCGCGCCGGCTCCGGGCGCCTGCGCCCTCTACAATCAATTGATCTACGAGAAAGAGGAGTCGGGCAAAGCGGCCAATCCTCTTCAGGCGGCGGGCAAGCCGGAAACAAAGAAGACAAAAACGGAAATTCTCTGTCCGCTGAAGACCTTTGCTTTTTTGGGCGGCCTGCCGCGGCCGAACAAGTCCTTTCTCGGCTTCGGACTCACCCGGGCCCTGCCGTTTCTTATTTATGTAACCGGTTTGTAGCCGTAAGAATGAATTTACTCGATAAAACAAAACAATTATGCGCGGTCTATAATATAAAGCCTGTCCGCTCCAAGGGACAAAATTTTTTAGTCAATGAAGAAATTTACGACAAAATCGTGGAGGCGGCGGACCTGCATGAAGATGATGTGGTGCTGGAGGTCGGTCCGGGACTGGGTTTTTTGACCTCAAAACTGGCTAAAAAAGTGAAAAGGGTAATCGCGGTGGAGCTGGATGATAAGCTGGCAGAGGTACTTCAGACCGGGTTAAAAGCGCAGGGCGTTAAGAATGTAGAGGTTAGGAATCAGAATATTTTAGATACTGTCATTCTGAACACATTCGCTTCGTTCAGTGCAGGCTCCGCGGAGCGCAGTGAAGAATCTATTATAGATCCTTCCCCCGCAAAATGCGGGGTCAGGATGACAGGTGAGTATAAGATAGTTGCAAATTTACCATACAACATTACCTCCATTTTTCTCCGTAAATTTCTTTCATCTGAAATCAGGCCGAACTCGATGGTCTTGATGTTGCAAAAAGAGGTGGCGGAGCGGATTTGCGCTTCACCCCGTGAAATCCCGACTGAAAGTCGGAGCGCGGAGCGCATTTCACGGGGCAGGCCGGGCGAGATGAGTTTGCTGTCGGTTTCAGTTCAATTTTATGCCCTGCCGGAAGTTGTAGATTATGTTCAGGCGGACTGCTTCTGGCCCAGACCGGAAGTGGATAGCGCCATAATAAAATTAAAAACTAAAAACGAAAAATTAAAAATAAACGAAAAAGATTTTTTTCGATTAGTGAAGATCGGCTTCAGCGCGCGCAGGAAGATGCTGAAAAATAATCTCAGCGCCGGCTACAGGATTGACCAAAAAAATATCGCGGAAAAGATAAAATCAGCTGGTCTTAGCGAAAATTGCCGAGCACAAGAGCTTTCCGTGGACGATTGGCTAAAATTATTTAGTTTATTTCGCTAAAATATTTGGAAGTTCCGAGGAGTTTGTGGTATAATATTCACACAACACATAGTACATAACACGCATACACGTAACAAAAAAATTGGCGTTACGTGTTCCATGTTTGATGATGATTCTTCTCGGCATTCTCGACACCCGACCTCGAAAATTTTCGAGGTCGGGTGTCGAGAATGCCTAATCCCCATGCAACCACAACAAAACGAAAAGGAGAAAGACGAGAGCAGCTTAGATGCGAAGCCGGATTTTTGGCGGTCCCTGGGGAAAGACCAAAAAATCGCGCTCGGCGCATTGGCTGCTTTTGTGTTGTTGATGGTAATCGCCTGGAGCATCCAGTTCAAGCGCAGTTTGACCGAACCGTTCGCTTATAAAGGCGATAATTCGGTCGCCGGCGATACGGCCAGTTCGACCGACAATGAAGCGGCTTTAAAATCAAAAGACACGGATGGCGACGGTCTGTCCGACTGGGACGAGCTTAACATCTACCACACCTCGCCCTATCTCGAGGATACGGACGGGGACGGGATTCCCGACGGCGTCGAGATCAAGAACGGCACCGATCCGAACTGCCCCGAGGGCAAGAGTTGTTTCAAGGAAAATCAGGCGGCCGTAAGCGGCGGCACGGGATCGTCTTCAGACATGAACGGCAGAAATTATTTAGATGTTTTGAACCAGCTGAACGCGCTTGAAAACAGCCAAAATTCCGCGGCCTCAAACGTCTCGAGCAGTCCGGACAAACTCCTTGGGGGCGGTTACAGCGCGGCCGAATTGCGGCAATCACTGCTTGCTTCCGGCATGGACGAAAAGACGCTCAGCCAATTCAGCGACGACGAGATTATCAAGATTTATAAGGATTCGATAAAGCAAAATAACAAATAATTTTTATGAACCGAGGCGGTAGTAAAAATAATTCCAACAGATTCTTTGCCAGATTCTTGCTTTCGGTTTTACTGATCGTTTCGGTGCTGCTGCCGTTCCACCGGGCGCAAGCCGTGGTGCCCGTGACCGACGCCTTGCAGATCGCAAAAAATTCGATCGATTGGATCGTTGAATGGGGGAAGCAGGCATATAAACTGGTAAATGAGAAGCTCGGTTCGAAAATTTTGAGCACCGTGGTCTCGACCGCGATGAATCGCATCGCCTATGACACCGCCACCTGGCTGGGGAGCGGCAGCAAGGGACAGAAACCGATGTTCATTACCAAGGGCTGGGGGCCGTATCTGCGGGACGTGGGCGACGAGGCGGCGGGAAGGGCGATCGAGCAGATCGGCAAGTGGGATCCGAATTTTACCTTCGACCTGTGCAAACCGGATTTACAATTGCAGCTCAAGATCGGCCTCGGCCTGTCGGCCGACTATGATAAGAACAGGAAGCCGAAATGCACTTTTTCTCAGCTAAAGAAAAATTGGCAGAAGGAGTTGAATAACCCGAATTTTTTGAACAGTTTTCAGGATATGTTCAACCCGACTTCGAACGACCTGGGAGTCGCCCTGACCCTGCAAACGAGGATGGCTGAAAACCGCGACCTGTCGAAAAAGAACGCGGAAAACCAGCGCATGACCAACAAGGGCTGGCTGGATATCACCGGCATCGGCGACAATATTTTAAATATTCCAGGCATCGGCGGACAGTCAGCCGAATTGATCCAAAAAGTCCAAACAGCGCCGATTTTAAAAAATTATAAAGATGAATTTACCCAAGCCGCGAACATCTTTTTGAATCAGCTGGCGATCACCTTGGTGAACGAAAAATTGAAGAAGTTGGGCCAGAAACAGCCGAGCGGCGGGTCAAGGAGTTCAGGCCTGACCTCGATTAACGGCTATAACGGTTCCGGCGGCATCACCGAAACCAAGAATTTTTTGAGAAAGATTATCCAGCCGAGCTTCGACGTCAAAGGCGATTATAATATTTTGTCCGAACTGTCGGTCTGCCCGAATCCGAACAAGGCCGGGCCGACCAATTGCGTTATCGACGATAAATTCCGGGAAGGAGCACAAGAAAAAATCACGGTCAGCAAAGCAATCGAACGCGGCTATCTTAAGGGCGAAGGCATCTTCGGCTACAATTCCAACGGCCTGGAGCCGAGTTACGCGGAAGGGTATCCGTTCCGTTCAATCGTCATCCTGCGCAAATTCAGGATCTTGCCGGCCGGCTGGGAGTTGGCCGCGAAATATATCAAGCAGAACCTTAATGCGATCGGCGGCGCGAGAAATCTGGCCGATCTGGTCGCCTGTTTCGACCCCAACGACAATTATCACGGCTACAACGATGACGGTTCACAGCGTTGGTGCGAAGGGCTGGTCGATCCGAACTGGGTGCTCAAGGCGCCGCTAAACTATTGCCGGCGCCAGGGGGCGGGTCCGGAAATCGTCTCGGAAACCGTTTCCGGCAGCGGCGAGGACAGCCAGTTGCAGATTGCCAGAAACGATAAATATTGCGCCGATGAGCAGTCCTGTGTCAAGGAGAATTCCGACGGTTCCTGCCAGATCTACGGCTACTGCACCGAGGAGCGGCGCAAATGGCGCTTCGATTCCGAGTCCTGCGAACCGCGCCACAACACCTGCCAGACCTTCAAGGCCGAGGGCGGCAACACCGTTTCTTATCTTGAAAATTCTTTGGATTACCGCAACTGCACCGTGGGCAACGCCGGTTGCCGCGCCTACTGCGCGGATTATGATTACGCGGCCGGCAAATTCGCCTGCACCGATTCGTCAATCGGCGACAAGATTTATCTGGACCGCGGAGCGGAAAGCTGCGACGCCAAAAACGAGGGCTGCCACGAATACGTCCGCACCAAGACCGGCCTGGGCGCGAATCTGCTCCTTAATTCCAGTTTCGAGCAGGATCTGTCGGTCGGCGGCTGGGCGGGCATCGCCGCCGGCACCTCGACTACGGCTTTCGACGGGGTGTCCGGCCTGGAACTGCGTACCGGCCTTTCATCCAAATCGGCCGCGGTCGCCCGGCCCGGTTATGACATCGGCGGCCAGAACAGCGACGTCTATACCTTATCTTTCTATTCTAACGGTTGTGCGGCCGGCGGCAATTTCAGGGTAGATACCAACCAGCCGGGCGCCACCAACATCGCCACCGGCACCGGCTGGCAGTACAATCAATCGACCTTCATCGTGCCCTCCGCGATTTCCGGCAATCAGATAAACATGGAATTCAATTCCGCCGCCGCCGGCTGCCTGATCGACGCGGTCAAGCTGGAGCGGGGTTACAAGGCGACCGCTTACAATAACTATGAAAACAATCCGAAAATTTATGAGAAGACCCTGCCCGATTATTACGGCGGTCTGGGCGGCGTCTGCTACGATGCGAGCGGTAATTTGAGGACCAGCGCGCCGGCCGAGTGTCTGAATTTCGCGCGCTCCTGCACGGTGAACGAGGTCGGCTGCGATCTCTTTACGGCCGCCGAAGACAAGATGCAGATTCCGGCCAAGGTCGGTTCGCAGAATTACTGCGTGCCGGAGTGCGTCGGTTTTAAATCCTATCTCGCGACCGAGACCTATTTCGATTCCTCGCGCGCCGAGAATCTGATCGCCAAGACCGCCAAGAGCTGCAGCGCCGCCGCGGTCGGCTGTGATGAATTCACCAACCTGGACAAGGTGGCGGCCGGCGGCGAAAGCACCGAATATTATTCTTATCTGCGCCAGTGCATCAAGCCGGATCCGGCCAGGTGCAATGAATTTTATACCTGGGAGGGTTCGAACGAGACCGGCTTCCAGTTGCGGGTGGTGTCGCTTGATTCAATCGCCGCCGCCGGCTCGCCCGATCCGCGCGTTACCGACCCCACTACCGACGCCAATAATTGCAACGAAACGATATTCAATCTGTTGCCGACCGACCCGGCCTACAATCCGGATTGCCGCGAATTCTATAATACCAGCGGCGTAAAAAGCTATCACTTGAACGCTCTGACCGTAAGCTGCGACGAGGACTGCCATCCCTACCGCCGCACCGAGCAGAACATCGATCCGTCGATCGGCACCGCAGCCGCCTGCGCCGCCGCCGGCGGCACCTGGGGCGATTCGAACGGCGACGGGTCGGACGATTGCGTGGTCTGCAAGAACGGCGGCACCTGGTCGGCCGAACATAACGCCTGCATCTACAACGCCATCCCCGGCCAGGGCCGGACCTGCCAGGCGGCGGCCAGCGGTTGCCGCGAATATACCGGCTCCTCCGGCCGCAACGTGCGGGTGGTCGTCAACCACGATTTTGAGGACGGCACCCGCCAGGGCTGGTCCAGCACCGCGCCGACTGCGAGCAACCTGAGCAACGAATCGATCGCGGTCGGAGGCCACTCGCTCCAAGTCGTAGTAGCCGGCGGCAACGGCCGGACCGAACTAAACGTAGCGAATCAATTGAAGACGGATACGTCGTATGTTTTAAGCTTCATCGCCAAGAGCGGCGGCGCCACCCAGCTCGACGGCTGGTTCGAAAACGGCACCGGTTCGAGCACGGCGCTCGGCATCATATCCGGCTTGAGCGGCGAATGGCAGCTTTATGAATTGAACCTAGCGCGCCTCGACCACTCCGTAGATCCGAACGAGAGGATGGTGATCCGCGGCAACGGCGGCTTCTACATCGACAACATCAAGTTGACCGAAATCGTCAACCGTTATTATTTGATAAAGAATTCCTGGCAGACGCCCGCGGTCTGCCACGCCGACCTGGCCGGAAATCCTTCGCCCAACTATATGCTTGGCTGCGAGGAATACACCGATCGCGACCGGCAGACGCATTATCTCAAATCCTTCGCCTATCTGTGTTCCGAATCGGCGGTTGGCTGCGAGCAGATGATCGACACCAAGAACTCCGCCACGCCGGAGGCCTCCACTTTCAACCCTGACAACCCGACCGTGCCGGCCGACGAGTACCTTTATATGGTCTTCAACAAGACCAAACAGTGCAACCAGGACGACAAGGGCTGCGAGCGCCTGGGCAAACCGTATAATTACGATCGCGCGGTTTTGTATAGCGACGCCTATCTGAAGAACGATCCGGACAAATACGGTTCATCGATGTGTACCGCTGACGCCACCGGCTGCGGCGAATATTCTACGGCCGCCGGTTTGAGTTATTTCAAGGATCCGGGCGACCAGGTCTGCGAGTGGCGGCAGGCGGTCGGCAGCCAGAGCTGGAGCTGGCTCAAGAAGAAAGTGAAGCGCTGCAACGCGAGCGGCAATGTCTGTCTCGAGGATCGCGATTGCGCCTCCGGCCGGACCTGCCAAGACGAAACCGTTGACAACGCCTGTCCGACCGATATTTCCGCCGGCAATCCGCCCAAGACCTTTGGCGCCGGCGGCGGCGCTCCGGTCGAACAGCCGATCGGCGTGCCGACACCGACTTCACCGGCATCCGACGTCTGGTCCGGACTTTGCCCGGCCGAAAAATCCGGCTGCACCGAACTGATCGATCCGATCAGCAATTTTTCGGTGAATCAATTTTTCAATGACGATTTTTCACAAGACATCGATCCGAGTCCCGGGCCGGACGGCTGGGGCTCGCCGCCGGCGCAACAGACCAGGATCGAACGCAATACGTTGTACCGCCTGGGCGGTAAAGACGGGGCGGGCGCCAATAATCTGACCATCTCCTGCAATGGCGGCTTGTCCACTCTGGACCAGGCCACCAATCAATTGTTGTCTTCCGGCAGGTCGGTGACCCTGCCTTTGGGCGGCGAGAATTCCAGTTTGCTGTTTTATTCCGGTGGCAGCACCAATTGCACCACCACCCTGAATACGGTGAATGTCGGATCGACCAGGGTGGAGTTGAGGCGGGCGGCGATCGATTATCAATTGGCGGCCGGACTCAACAAAAATGAATGCAATGGCGTGGTGAATTTCAACGACGGTTGCGTGCTGTTCAACCAACGGAGCCAGAGCGGACCGGGCATGGCCGGGCTGGTTTATGACGCCGACATCAGTTCCTCCACTCCGGCCGCCGGCGTCCCCGCAGGAAACAACGACAGTAATTTGCTTTTGAAAGTCGATCCGGACCGGGTCTGCGACAAGTGGCTTGCCTGCCGCTCCAAGACCGTCTACATCAACAGCTCCGGTAAAGAAGAGAGTTTTTGCTTTGACGTCGGTTTATGCAATAGCGTGGATGACAAGGGCAACTGCGACAACTTCCTGGTTTCGCCCAAAGAAAACCAGACCTTTACTCCGTCAACCAAGGGCCGGCTGAGCAATCTGACCGGCTATTCCAAGCCGGGCATGGACTGGCTCGACGGCAGCGGAACCAGGGTCGAAGGTTATTATAATTTCGGCAAGATGAGACAGATCGGCGAGGTCGCTTCGCTGCCGAATAACGATTTCGAACGCAGCGACGCCCGTGGTTTTCCGCAAAGTTGGCTGTCTGAATCGGCTCCCTGGACCGCCAATGTCTTCAAGGCGATCGACAATCCGTACGAGACGCAGAAAGAATGTCTCAATACTAACTGCGGCACCCATGTGCCGTCCGGCCGCGCCTTCTTGCGGCTCGGCGCCGGTTTCACTGCCGCTTCCGAAGAACTGGACGCGGTGGGCGGCTTTGACTACGTGGTCAGCGCTTATCTTAACACCGTCAACCTGGCCGGCGGCAGCGCCCGCCTGCAGATGCAAGAGCGCAGCGGTTCCGGCGCGATACTAAGCACCAACAACGCCCTTTCGCTCGCCTCCGGCGTTGGGTGGGGCTTGAAGCTGGCTAAAATTCACCTGAATAACAACACTTCAAAGATAAAAATTATCCTTGATACTTTGCCCAACGCGGGAGCGTCTACCACCGGCCGGGCCTATTTTGACGAGATAAAAATCATGCCCGCCCTGGAAAGCTATGATCTGACGCCGGCCAATCCGCTTGACGACAATTATTTTTACACCTCGCAGTCCTGCCGGCTCTATCCGAACGAGAACTCACTCGCCTGCGACTATTACGACGATTCCGGCGTGCGGCAGATGGGCTGGCCCGGCTATTGTTTGGAATATGACCGCGCGCCCGGAAACGAAAACGCCTGCCTGCTCTGGTGGCCGGCCGATAAAGTGAAGGGCGACGGTGTGGTCGAAGGCGCCGGTTATCAGGGGCGCTATCCGGTGTATTATTGCACCGAGAGCCAGCCGATGAGGTTTCTGGAATACAGGCACCTCGTTTCATTGGGCGAGGGCGGCTGCGGCGGCGATGGCTGTGATGACACTTATGGTAATCCGCCGGCGGGCAGCGGCTACAGTTTGGCCGCTTGCAGCGGCTGCGGCGGCGGTTGCAGATGGGGAGGCAATAAGGACTTATGTTATTATGTTCCGGACGGATTAAATTCCGTTCAGCTTGATGGCACGGCCAACGCCTACGGGGTGTCGTGGTCAACCGACGGCTGGTATCAATATAATGGAAGTTTGACCGATCTTGGTCGCGGATATTCCATCAATAACACCAATCCGCAGGCCTCCTATCTGTGCAACGGCGCCACCTCCTGCAATTACCCGAACGAATTGATCAAGTCAGAATTCAGCCCGACGTTTTTTACCGACGCCGCCGGCCTAGCAAGCATGATGGGCATACCGGAAACCGGCGTCAGCAACACCAATCCGCCGCGCTATTGCACCGAATTGGTACAGACCGTCACGCAGGCCGGACAGAACAAGTATTGGAGCGCGCGCGTCTACGAAGGGTCAAGCTACGCCGAACAATGCTATAACAACGGCAATACTTCCTCTCTCGGACGATGCCTGTACTCGGCCGATTACAATCCCTTCGGTTCGATCGTCTATCCGGAGCCGGCCGGTAATCCTTATGACTGGGATTCAAAGGCCTACGCCGGCATCCAACCGCTGTATTATGAATTGCCGGACACCGCCGGCGGGCTTGAAGCGCCTTATCAGCCGCGGATGGGTCAACTGCACCGGCAATCGCTTTCCACGCCGCCGGCCGACCGTGAATTGCAGCGGCTGTTTGCTAAAAGCTACGGCACCTGGCGCTGGGCGACCAGCTCCGCCTATCAATCGGTCGAAGGCCACTACGCGGACGCGGCCGGTGTCGGTCCGGCCTGGGATGTGCCGAACGTTCTGTGCAACGGCACCGGCGTCGGTTCGCGGCCGTCCGACCGTCCGGCGGATTACTGCGCCATTTTGCCGGCGATAAATAACGTCAAGATCGGTAACGGTACCGGCAATGTGACGATCGCCAAGAACGGTTTCATCAATCTGACCTTCAACAGCAAATTGGACAGCCAGCAGCTGCCGCTGACGCTTTATGTGGTCGATTGGGGAGACGCCGAAAGCACGATCGCGAGCGGCATCGAGATGAATGACCGTCCGTATCCGGATAAGCCGCATTCGCTCTATCACTTGTACAGTTATTGGGATTTGAAAGCCAAGGCCGGCAGCGGCCTGGTGCCGGCGAGCGCTTGCGCTACGCCGCATGAGTGCCGCGTCCGTCCGCAGATCAAGATCAAAGACAACTGGGGCTGGTGCAACGGCGACGCCGCGCGCGGCGACTGCTCGACCTACGTGAACTTCGGTGGCGAGATCATCGTGAGGGAGAATTAAAGTAGGTTATAAATTTTAGGCGCCAGGATTCATGCCAGGAATTCAATATTTTTTTATGTCTCAAGCATTGACCGAGGAACAGCAACTGACTGCGGCGGGTCGTCTGCGGCAACTTGCTTACGCTAAGAGCCAGGAAAAGGCCGAGACGCCGGAAAAAGGGGGCGCCGGTTTGTCGGCGCGCCTATCGCCGGCCAGACAGACGACCAATTGGCTGTTGCGCGGCGCCTGGTACCTGCTGATCCCGACCTGGGGCTTGAGTATTATTTATATCGACCTGCATATTTTTTTGCGTTTTGTTTTGGGCGAAAATTTTTT
>JAJYMT010000051.1 GCA_021786695.1 bacterium | reverse complement strand
AAAAATTGGGGGAGCTGGAGCGGGTGAAAATCTTTGGAATCCCGATGGAGGGGGACGAAGAAATTATTTTTGAACAACTAATTACCGAACTGTCATTCCGGGCTTGACCCGGAATCCAGAAAAAATTATTGTCGGCCCGATAAGTATTTTTCAATATTTCTTAAAGTCATTTCCATTAATCTTATTTGCGCTTCCCTCGTCATCCAGCCGAAATGAGGCGTAAGATAAACATTATCGAGCTTCCTGAATTTGTCTCTGATTTTTTTATCTTCTATCGCCTCAAACCAAACTCTGATCTTTCCTGATCTGGTCAAGTCATATAAAGCTTTTAAATCGACCAGTTCCGACCTCGACGGATTGAGTAAAATCGAACCGTCCTTCATCAATTTTAACCTGGCCTTGTTCAGCAATCCAGTCGTACGATCGGTCAGGTTGCAGTGTAAACTTACCACATCACTGCTTTTCAGCAATTTACCGAGAGATAAATATTTCAACCCGGCTTTTTCGAGATGTTTTTTCCTTGTCCTCGAAAAATATTGGACTCTCATTCCAAAGCATTGTGCCAATTCCGCCACTCTGGTACCGATATTTCCCAGCCCGACAATACCGATCGTTTTATTCTTTAATTCAGTCCCTAAAAAAGTTTCAAAGCCCCATCTGCCCTTTTTTACAAAAATCATGGCATCATGCGTCTGTCTGGTAATATTCAGCAGGGCTGATAAGGTCAATTCCGCCACCGCTTCAGTCGCATAACCGGCGACGTTTGTCAAAGTTATGCCATTTTTACGCAATATCCTTTTGTCAAAATGAGAAACGTCGGTATGCATCGCCCCGACGTACTTTAAGATTGATTTTTCAAAAGTGATTTGATCATAATTATCAAAAAGACGAGTCACCAACGCGTCGGCGTCTTTCAGATGAATTAATTTTAGCGCCTTTTCGTATTCCGCGTTTGCGTAAATGATTTTGACCTCGTCGGAATATCTTTTAAGTTTGACGATAAACTCCCTTTGGAGCGGCTTCGCCTTTAAATCATACAAAATTAATTTTTTGAATTTTTTCATAACTCGCAAAAAAATATTTCAGTATACTAATATACTGAAATATTTTTAAAGTACTAATTACACCCAATTAATCCGCAAAAAATGCGAGGCGCAGGACATACAGGGGTCGTAGGCGCGGATGATTTTTTCCACTTCTTTCTTTATCTTCTCTTCCCAAAGTTTCTGTCCCTGCTCTGCGGCCGCCTGCCCTGAGCTTGCCGAAGGGTCGGCGCAAATCTCCACTACCGCCTCGCGCACGTCCGAACGCATATTGATCAGATTCTGCGCCGTCGGAATCACCAAGTTGGCGTAGCGCACCTTGCCCTCATCAATCCCCAGCCAATAGTAAAGCGTGCCGCGCGGTGCCTCGATCACCCCCACCCCCTCGCCGGTCATCCGGGCCGGCTTGGCCAATTCTTCCTTTTTGAATTTAGTCGTAGAGAGCAGCTCGATAGAGTGGTCGATGGAATGCAGTATCTCAATCGCCTGTGCCAGGTTGTTGTGATAGATGTTGTCCGACGGGAAAACCGCCAGGTGTTTGGCCAGGTCGCGCTTGGTATCGGCGTGGAGCGCTTCTTTGTTCAAATTGAGCCGCGCCAAGGCGCCGACCATATATTCCTTGCCCTCAAACTCAAAGGCGGCGGCTTGTGAATATGGAATTACCACCGAATGCAAATGATCCCAATAATTCTCTTCGTTTATAACCTCGCCGGCCGAGGTCTTGATGACGCCTTCCAGATAAGAAAAATCCTTGGTCGCGATCGCCACGAAGTTGGTTTTGCGCTTAAGCACCCAATCGCAATTTAAGAATATGTCGCAGAGGCGGATCACTGCCGCGCGGATGCTTTTCAATTCCTCGATCATCGCAGGAATCTTGGTCTCGTCCGGTATTTTGGCAAAGCCACCCACCTGCTCGAACATCGCGTGCACCGAACGGCCGGCGATGAGCGTGGACAGGTTATTCCCCGCTTCCTTGATGTGCAGTGCATCATGGACCAGCTCTTTCTGGCTTTCGGCCAAATCAAGCGCCGAGTCCACGCCAAACAGGTCGGGCGCGACGAAAAAATACAGATGAAGTGCGTGATCTCGGATCATCAAACTATACATCGTCAGTTTGCGCAGGATGAGTGTCTGTGGACTGATCTGTACGCCGAGCGTCTTTTCCACCGCCTCGGTGCAGGCGGTGAGGTGCGCGATCGAGCAGGTGCCGCAGATATGCGAAACCAGTTGCGGCACCGCCATGGCCGGCTTCCCCTTCACCTCTTGCTCGTAAAAACGCTTGTTTTCAACCACCCGCAAATCCACTTTTCCCACTTTGCCGTCGCGGATCTCGATGTCCAAATCGGCATGGCCTTCAATTTTGGATAACTTATTGATTGATACGTTTAAGTCGCAACTATGCATAATTTTATTTATAAATATTTCTCGAAGATTTCAATAAATTTTTTCTCATCAATCGGACAGCCGGCGATGTTGTCATCAACCTTGACCACGTCTTTCAGAGCCAGGCACTTTGGCAGCAGATTGTAAGCATCGACGTCCTTCTGGATATCCGCTTTTTTCTCGGCGTCAAAATTATTGCGCTGACCCGACGGCAATGCCGTCATCGCGCAGTTGCCCATGGCGATCAGAATCTTGCTCTGCCTTCTGATTTCTTCAACCTCCCGCTTGTCCCGCTCGCTCGAAACCGTACCTTCAATCAAAGCGATATCCAAATCCTTGAAATCCCGCTTGTCGCTCACTGACATAAAATGGACGATTTCCATCTTAGTGAGCCAGGGCAAAAGTTTCTGATTGAAAATCTCAATCATATAGATTGAACAACCCTCGTCGCAGGTCAGGGAAAAAATCCCGACACGTTTTTTTGTCATATTTTATATGTCATTGCGAGGAGCGATAGCGACGAAGCCCGCCTCGACTCGCGGAGTCGACGCGAGGCGGGCAATCTCGGGGATCCAAGCGATTAACCGGAGATCGCCGCGCTCGGCTGATTACATCCTCGCTCGCGATGACAAATTATTTTTAGTTGTTAAAATATATCGTACCTCTTCTAAAATTATCCAAAGTCAATTGCGTACCCTGGAACAATTTATCCGGCAGGGTGTCGAGCGAAAACCAGCGCCACTCCTTGCATTTGTCCGGTTCCAAATTTTTCGGCTCTCCTCCTGCATAAATCGCCCTGATTCCGATACCTACATAATGCTTCCCATCAGACTTGATATAACGTAATTCATCAAACACGGAAATCAATTCAAACTCTTTTACAACAAGGCCGGTTTCTTCGACCACCTCTCTTTTAGCACCCTCAAAAATCGTTTCGCCAAATTCCAAATGCCCGCCAGGCAATGCCCATTCGCCGGCACCGTGAGATCCCTGTCTTAATTTTAACAGAACCTCGCCCTTTTCGTTTTGAATTACTACGCCAAGACCAACTTTCGGATATTTTTTTTCTTCCATATGTTTCTGCGGATATAGTCACTTCTTCCCAAGCAACGCCCCTATACGCTTCTTTACTATCTCTTTCGAGGTCGGAATCGGCTCGCCGCCGCCGCCGATGCAGCCGCCCGGGCAGGCGAGCACCTCTATATAATCGAATTCCTTGAATTTTTCCAGATTTTCCTGCGCCTGTTTCATCCCCTTGACGAAGCCGAGGCGGTATTTTTTATTTTTTATTTTCACCTCCGCGGACATAAGCCCTGCTTCCGTAAAATACGACTGCCGCTGTTTCTTATCCAAATACTCGAGGAGTATCTGCCCGCCTCCCGTATAATCAGTGCTTTTCTCATCGCTGATCCTATCCGTTTTCACCCCCTTTAATTCCCCTATTTTAACATTATTTTTTTTAAGAAGCCAGGCCAGTTCGCGGGTGGTGAGTGCGATGTCGATCGCCGGCGAACCGTTCACTTTATTTTCCCGCAAAGCGATCTCGTATTTTTTGGCCGTGCAGGGACTGATCAAAACGATGATGATATCTTTCGGTTTGATCTTGTTTTTAGCCGCCCAGGCGGTCTTGATCAGTTCCCCGCTCTTGATCTGCGGCGATTTGACGGCCGACAATCGGTCCGCCAGGTCCGAGCGGTAAAATTTCACGAATCTCACCCAGGCCGGGCAGCAACTCGAAAAAAGCGTCTTGCCGCGCGCGGCCGAGAGTTCTTTGGCCTGCTCGGCCGCGACGGCCGGCAAACTCAATCCCAGATCAAACACAAAATCGAAACCCAATTGTTTCAGGCCGGCGGTCAGTTGATCCGTACTTAAGCCGCCATACGGGATGCCAAAGTCCTCGCATAAACTGATTCTTACATAGGGGGCGACCAGCGCGATGATCGTTTTTTTCTTGGCTCCGTTCTGGCCTGCGTTTTCCTTTAGCGCTTTTTCCGCCTCTTGCCAATGGGCCTGCTCCTGCGCCGAGCTGACCGGACAGTGCACGGCGCATTGGCCGCAGAGGATGCAGGCGATTTTTTTGTTCTTGGTCGGAGCGATCTC
>JAJYMT010000074.1 GCA_021786695.1 bacterium | reverse complement strand
CATAGATCAGGCGGGCAAGAAAGTATTTTTTTCGGTTTATCTCTCTGAAAATCAAGGCAGCGGGCGCGAAAACATCTGGCGTAATAATTTTGTCCTCGATCTAATTAGCGGATCAATAAAATAATAATATGACCACGCAACAAATCTATAAACTGGCCATTGAACTCGGTATCAAATCCGACCTGCGAGGGGTGGAGAAAGTGAAAAAATATTTAGAGCGCACTAAAAAAAGATACGAATCGCTTTCGAAAGAACAAAAAGAAGAATTTGATGCGGAAAAACTGACCAACCCATATAGCGACACCCGCGTTTTAGTCGATGGCGGCAAGAAGCAGATAAAAAGAGTCCTGGTCGGAATTGACGCCGAGGGTCCGGAGCTTTTGCTTGCCGACAAGCTGGGCGATATCGATCTGGTGATTACGCATCATCCGGAAGGCAGCGCTTATGCTGATCTTCACAGCGTGATGGATCTGCAGGCGCAGGTTCTGGCCGATTACGGCGTGCCGATTAATATCGCCGAGTCGCTGATCAAGCCGCGTATTTCCGAGGTCAGCCGCGGCGTGGCGCCGATCAACCACGATCGCGCAGTGGATATGGCGCGTATACTTAAATTGGATTATATCTGCACCCACACCATTGCTGACAACCTGGGAGCTAATTTTTTGGTCAAGCTGTTCAAGAAAACCAAACTGGAAACAGTGGATGAAGTATTGAAATTGTTGAAAAACATCCCGGAGTATAAACAAGCCATACAAGTAGGAGCCGGGCCGCGGCTCTTTGCCGGCAGTCCGGAGAATAGCTGCGGCCGCATCGCCGTCACTGAATTCACCGGCGGCACCGAGGGAGCCAAAGAAATTTATGAAAAAATGTCCCAGGCGGGAATCGGCACGATAATCGGCATGCATATGAGCGAAGAACATCGTAAGGAAGCGGAAAAACACCACATCAATGCCGTTATCGCCGGACACATGGCTTCGGACTCGCTCGGCATGAATTTGTTTCTGGATGAACTCGAAAAGCGGGGCGTTAAAGTCATTCCTTGCTCCGGCCTGATCCGGGTGAAGCGGTTGAAGAAATAAACCTGATTAGGCAATAAAAAAGGCGGATAACCCGCCTTTTTGGTTTTATGGTATAATGTAATAAATCGCATAACGCATATCGCATAACGCGTAAAATGATTTCTTACCTCAAGGGAAAACTCATAAACAAGGGCAAGAATTACATTATTATAGAAGTGGCCGATATCGGCTATCAGGTTTTTGTGAATCCGGTGATGTACGCGGAACTCAAGATCGGCGACCGATTGGAGCTTTACACGCATCATTACGTGCGTGAGGACGCGGATACGCTCTATGGCTTCAGCGGCATGGCGGAACTGGAAATGTTTGAAATGCTGTTATCGATCAGCGGCGTCGGCCCGAAATCGGCGCTCGGAGTCCTGGCGGTCGCCAAGGTGGACGAGCTGAAGGGCTCGATCGCGCGCGGCGACGCCACGCTTCTGACCAAGGTCTCCGGTATCGGCCGTAAGACCGCGGAGCGGATCGTGCTCGACCTGCGGGACAAACTCTCCTTCCTGGATTCGCATACGAGCAGCGGCTCTCTGGCCGGTTCAAGTGATGAGATCGACGCGTTAATCACGCTCGGCTATTCGGTGATCCAGGCGCGCGAGGCGCTCCGCCAAGTTGAACCGATGATCAAGAACCAGAGCGAACGGATCCGCGCGGCCTTGAAAATATTGAGCAAATGAATTAATTATTCATCGATAATAATATGTCCAGCGCAGTAAAAATCATCCAGATCAACGACAAGACCCGCCTCGATAATTTCATCGGCGGCCAGAAGCACAGCCAATTTCTGCAGTCCTGGGAGTGGGGCGAATTCCAGCAGAAAGTTTCCGGCTTGGTCTGGCGCATCGGCGTGGAGAATGACCAGGGCGAACTGGTCGCCGCGGCAAAAATCATCAAAAAGACGCTGCCGATGGGTAAGAGTTATTTTTATTGCGGCCGCGGCCCGGAATTCAAGGGCGGCAACTGGAACGATGAGGCAGGCAAACTCTTGTTCGGCGAGATGGCGCGCCTGGCGGCGGAAGAACAGATCATGTTTCTGCGCTTTGATCCGACTTTTTCCGTCACCGACTTGGACTTCGAAGCGGTGAAGACGCAGGACGTCCAGCCGTCGACCACCTTGGTGCTCGACCTTGATAAAAGCGAGGAGGACCTGCTTAAGGAGATGCACCAGAAGACCCGCTACAATATCAAACTGGCGGAAAAGAAGGGTGTTAAAATAATCGAAGGCGACGCGGACCGTTTCGAGGATTTCTGGGGTCTGATGGCGCAGACGAGCGATCGCGACGAATTTTCCACCCACGGCCGCAGCTATTATCAGGCGATGCTCACCTTGCCGAAGGAATTCCTGAAATTATTTTTCGCCGAATACCAGGGCAAGCCGCTGGTCGGCAACATCATGGTATTTTTCGGCGATACTGCGAGCTATATCCACGGCGGCTCGGCAAGCGAAAATCGCGAGGTGATGGCGCCGCACCTGTTGCAGTGGCATACGATCAGGATGGCCAAACAGCTCGGTTTCCGCTTTTATGATTTTTACGGCATCAGCGAACACCGCTGGCCCGGCGTCACCCGTTTCAAGCAGGGCTTCGGCGGACGCGAAATCAACTATCCCGGCACCTTCGACGTGGTCTACGACGAGAGCTGGTACAGCATCTATAAGATGGTGAGGAAGGTGAGACGAAGCTTTTGAAATAATTTTAAATTCTAAATTCTAAATTTTAATTGAAGGCTAAATGAATTAATTTAAAATTTAATCATTTAATAATTCATTTAAAATTGAAAACTTAAAATTTAAAATTTCTTGTTTTTAAACAATGAACAAACTTCTTCATATAATAAAAAGAATAATACCCATCAAACTATTCAAAGCCGTACAACCGGCTTATCATTTTTTATTCGCGTTCGTGGCCGCGGCAATCTATCGCCGGCCGAGCGAGAAACTGATCGTGATCGGCGTTACCGGCACCACCGGCAAGACCACCAGCACCTACCTCTTGGCCAAGATGCTTTCGGGCTGCGGTTACAAAGTCGGCTACACCTCCACCGCGATGTTTTCTGACGGCGCGCGCGAGTGGCTGAACGACAAAAAAATGACCATGCCCGGCCGCTTCTTTGCCCAGTCGGTTCTGGCTCGGATGGTAAAAAACGGCTGCCAGTACGCGATTGTGGAGACCACTTCGGAAGGCGTAAGGCAGTTCCGCCACCGCTTCATCAATTATGACTTCCTGACTTTCACCGGGCTTTACCCGGAACACATCGAGTCGCACGGCGGCTTCGAGAACTACAAAGCGGCCAAAGGCGAACTGTTTAAACATCTTAAAAATTGCCAGACCAAATACTGCGATGAAAAGAAAAAGGTGATCAAGGATGCGGGCAAACTGAAAAAGCTGGATCTGAATCGGATCAAAAAGACCATCATCGCCAACCTGGACGACGAGTACGCGGATTATTTTTTGAATTTTTGGGCGGAAGAAAAACTGGGTTATCGCCGGATTGCCGATGGCCAAAAACCGACGATCAACAACCAGGAAGTCCAAGCCATCGGCTACGAAGTCGAGCCGTCAGCGGCCGACGGGACGAAGTTCAGAGTCGATGGCGTCGAAATCGCGCTTCAACTGCTCGGTGCCTTTAACGCGGCCAACGCGATGAATGCGGTCAGCATCGGATTGGCGCAGGGGTTGCCGCTTGAAAGAATCAAGATTTCGCTGGAGCGGGTCAGCGGCGTGCTGGGCCGGCTCGAACGGATCGACGAGGGCCAGCCGTTCACCGTGATCGTCGATTATGCCTTCGAGCCGAAAGCGGTGGAAAAATTGTACCAGGCGGTCGAGACGATTCCGCACCAAAGAATAATCCATCTCCTAGGTTCGGCCGGCGGCGGGCGCGACGTCGCGAGACGCCCGGTACTCGGCCGGCTTGCCGGCGAAAACGCCGACTACGTGATCGTCACTAATGAGGATCCGTACGACGATAATCCGGAGATCATCATCGACCAGGTAATCGTGGGGGCCGAGAAGGCCGGCAAGGTCATCGGCGACGATCTGTTCAGAGTGCCGGACAGGCGACAGGCGATCCGACAGGCGATCCGGCTGGCGCGACCGGGTGATCTGGTTCTTTTAACCGGCAAGGGATCAGAACAGGCGATCGCCCTGGCCGGTGGGCAAAAAATGCCCTGGGATGACCGGAAAGTCGCCAGGGAAGAACTGGTTTCCCTGGATAAATAATTCAGTGTGGATAACTTTCGAACCGGAAGACCGTAAAAATCACTAAAACCGCGCATTATTTATTTAATATTAGATTAATAATTACCAGGACTTGCATTTTTAAATAATTCGTGCCAAGGGCTTGACAGCGCCGCCCCGAATTGTTAATATAGAGAATACCTAAAAGAGGCCGATAAATTTCACAACCAGAAATTTTATATAAAGTAAAAAACGGAAGAATCACATCAGGAAAAATGTGG
>JAJYMT010000077.1 GCA_021786695.1 bacterium | reverse complement strand
GTTTCTCTTTGTAGCCATAGTCGGGGCTATATTTATACCCCTTGCCGTAGTTTAGCTCTTTCATCAGCTTGGTCGGCGCGTTACGGATATGGAGCGGCACCGGCAGGTTGCCATACTCGCGCACATCCTTGGCCGCCTCGCCGTAGGCCACATAGAGTTCATTCGATTTTTCGCACTTAGCGAGATAGACGACGAGCTGCGCCAGAATCACGTTGCACTCCGGCATACCGATGAAATGGCAGGCCTGATACGCCGCCACCGCCTGCTCGAGCGCCCGTGAGTTAGCGAGCCCGACATCTTCCGAGGCGAACCGCACTAGCCGCCGCGCCACGTAAAGCGGGTCTTCGCCGGCCTCGAGCATCCGGGCGAGCCAATAAAGTGCCGCATCCGCGTCCGAGCCGCGCAGGGATTTATGGAGCGCGGAAATAATATTATAATGCTCTTCCCCGTCTTTGTCGTATAAGAGATGCGATTTCTGGAACGCTTCTTTGATCAGGTCGAACGAAATCTTATTGCTGATAGAAGCGGCATATTCCAACACATTCAGGGCCACCCGCGCGTCGCCGTTCGCCATCTCCGCTAGCTTTTCAACCGTTATTTTGTCGATCTTAATTTTTAAATCGCCCAAGCCGGCCTTCGCGTCCTTGATCGCGATATCCAGAATATTTACGATCGCCTCGGTGTCGAGCCGCTTCAGAACAAAAACGTGGCAGCGCGACAGCAGCGCCCCGCGCACCTCGAAACTCGGGTTTTCGGTGGTCGCGCCAATCAAAATCATCGTGCCCCGCTCGATGTGTGGCAGAAGCGCGTCCTGCTGGCTTTTGTTCCAACGATGGATCTCGTCGATGAACAGGATGGTCTTGTTACCCAGCCGCTTACTCTGCTCGGCCCGTTCGATGATCTCGCGCAGGTCCTTGACCCCGCTCGTTACTGCGGAAATCTGGATGAAGTCGGATTTGGTCTGCTTGGCGATGATGAATGCCAGCGTGGTCTTGCCAGAGCCGGGCGGCCCCCAAAAAATCATCGAGGGCAGATTGTCGGACATTATCGCCTGCCGGAGCATCTTGCCCTCGCCCACTACCTCGTCTTGGCCAAAAAAACCGGCAAAAGTTGCCGGCCGCATCCTGTCCGCGAGTGGTGTCTGGTAAAGTGTCGACATATCAGTATCCTAGCAGGTCAAGCATGACTTTTCAATTGTTTGTCTTCCTGTCCTTTCGCCGGCTGGTCGCCGCCGAAGCGGCGCTCGCGCTGGTTATATTCGTTTATCACCGAGTCCGCGTCGCGCTCCTCGAAATCGGGCCAATATTTCTTTATGAAAAAAAGTTCGCTATACGCCCCTTGCCAGAGCAAAAAATTGGAGGTGCGCTGTTCGCCCGAGGTGCGCACGATGATGTCCGGGTCGGCCAGGTCCGGCTGATAAAAATATTTCTTCAGCATCCCCTCGTGCACCTGTTCGACCGTCAGATTGTTTTTGATGATCTTCCGGATGGCATCGATAATTTCGGCCCGTCCACCGTAATTCAGGCAGATATGGAAAATGCCTTCGCGGTTGTTCTGCGTCCGGCTCTCGAGATCCTGGCAGGCCTCGGGCAGATCGCCCGGCAGCTCCATGAGCCGGCCGCTGAATATCACCTTCACTTTCTTTTCCTCCGCCATCTCCCGCAGGTCATCGATGCCCTGGCGGATCAGCTTCATCAGGAAATTCACCTCTTCGGGCGTCCGCTGCCAATTTTCCGTGGAAAAAGCGAAGACCGAGACGATCTTTACGCCGCGCGAAAAGAACCAATTCGGCACCTGCTTCAATTTGCGGAAACCCTTGTTGTGCCCCTCGAAAGCCGGCAGGTTGCGCTCTTTCGCCCAGCGCCGGTTGCCGTCGATGATGATGCCGACGTGGTGGGGGATTTTTTTATCTTTTTTTTCTTCGGTCATTCGTAAATCTTAAATCGTAAATCCTAAATCTTTTTGATCTTAATTAATTTCAATTTCTCTCCCGCGCCGCTGATGATGCCGAACTTATCTTTATTTATTTTCAATTCTTCGGCCAGATATCTGATCAATTCCTCGTTTGCCTTGCCCTTTTCCGCCGGCGCCGCCACGTCAATCTTGATGGTCTGCCCTTCTTCGGTATCTAAGGTTCCCCTAACGGCAGTTTTAGGCGCCCCCGGCCGAACTTTGATCCTTAAATAGGCCTCGCCGCGGCGTAAAATATCCGAATTAATCTGCTCTAATATAAAATCCATTCTAACAGTATAATAAGTATTTAATAAAATGAAAAGACCCGCCGGATTACAGCGGGTCGAGGACTGCGTCTTTGCCGCCAGGTGCCGGCAGTTTGACTTCTTTTTCGCCGGCTTCAATCGTTTCCGGTTTCCAGGCCCTCCGCCTTTCTTTAAACTCCTTGCGTTCGCTCTGACCGGCAATGAATCCACCGATCAACTCACGACCGAACCAGCCGCAAAGAATCAGGAGGTAAACGACCGCCACAATTTTCATGAAACCATCAAGCAATTCTTCCGCCCCCATGGCCGCCCCCTCTGTTACGCCCCCGTCGTTTCGGTTAACAAGGGCCGAAAACTTATATAAAAAAGGTCTTGAATTAAATCTCCGGTTATTCTAATTATAGCAAATTTTACGGAGACGAAAAAGGCCCGCTACTCGCGTAACAGGCCGTGAACTCGGTTGTCATGATTTCCACCAATCCTTAAGATCGGCCAAAAGCGCCCTTGCGCCCTCAAGCGCCCCGATCCAGGGATGGTCTTGGTTCTTGCCGGCCAGGACATCGTTCCGCCGCTTGGCTTCGCCGTCAACGTTTTTTGCCGCCCAGCGGAACAGCGCCTCGTCTGCCGCCGTGTCGTAGCTGACGCGGATGGTTTGCGGCCTCATCGTTTTGGCCTACTTGCCAGCCGGATGAAAAGGGCCCGGATCTTCTCAAGCGGCCACGCCAGTGGCGTATCTCCCCTGCCGTTGGCGCGAAATTGGCGCCTGACTCCCTGGACGAAGGGATCGTTTCTCGCTACAGTCAATGCGGCCTCTTCTTCCGGCGAGGCGTAGGTCATCCTGAAGGTCTGGGTCGTCATCGCTTATGCCCCCCGAAAATACACCGCCAGACCGCCCGGATAGTTTCAAATGGTTCGGGCAAGGGATTGGGTTGCGGCCGCGCAGTGATAGTGATACCCGCGACCCCGACTCGCTTGTCATTCAGTTCGATGGCGTCCTTTATGATCGTTTTCTTCGCCCACTCGAACACCGCGTCTTCCTGCTCTTTGGTGTATTTCGGTCTGGCCGTCTCGACTGCGGGGATCATCGGTTCAGCCGCCAGTTCATCGGCGCTCATAAGGACCTCCTTATCAGTCCCCTGAAAAAATCCGCGATTGACTGCAATGGTCCCGGCCAAGGGCTTTCCTGGCTGCCGATGGTAGATATGCCCGCCACCGCCACTCGCCGGTGATGGAATTTCTCCACCCGGGGCACGATTACCCGATCGGCCCAGGCAAAAAGCGCGCGTTCTTCCTCGTCGGCGTAAAGTCCTTTTGTTGCTACCTCCTGCGTTTCCATGGCCACCTCCTTGCCAACTGTTCGGACACCCGTTCGAAAAACGCCTGCGTGCCTCCGAACACCGCCCAGGGCGTTTCCTGAGAACCGGCCGGAACGATGCCGGTCGTTTCCCGGCTCATCCTGTCCGCCAGCTCGACGATCTTCCGGCCCTCTCCTTCTTCGGCCCAGCGGAGGATGCGCTCCTCCTTCTCGTCCTTGAAGGTAAGTTTCACCTCTTGACCGCCGAGCGCCGGCGCCCTCGATTTCCGCCGCTTTTCCAGGGCGAAGCAAATAATTGCGCAAACCACGACCACTCCGACAACCAGGATCGCATCGATGCAATATTTTGCCACCAGTTCCTGCATGGTCACCTCCCCGGTTTGCAGTTTTTTCATGAATCCGACGGCTACCACAATGGGAAGAATCGGCGCAAACGCGACAACCGCGACCAACCATCCGATGGCTTTTTTCAATGAGCGCCTCCTATGATTTTTTGTCTGTCGGAGCGCCGGGAATTGAACCCGGGTTACACGAACCCGAATCGTGCGTAATACCGTTATACCACGCTCCGGTATTTATAATAATTTTTGCTAATGGGTCGACAGGACGAAATCAATCTTTTGGATCAACGATCTTTATCAGGACGAAATTGAAAATCGACAGCACTACGCCGAACAGGAGCGCCGTCAAGAATCCGTCCACCTCGAAACCCTTGACGATCGAAGAGGCGAGCAGGATTAGTAGCGCGTTGATTACGAAAGTGAACAGACCCAGGGTCAGGATGTTAACCGGCAAGGTGACTAGGATCAGGATCGGCTTAATCACCAGGTTGATCAACCCCAGAACCACCGCCAGAATCAGGGCGGTCTTGAGGCCGTCTACGGCCACTCCCGGAATCACATAGGCGGCCGCCAGGATCGAGGCGGCCATCGCCAGCCATTTGATGATAATTCTCATAATCGTTAACTTTAGCTCAATTTTAATAAATAATCAAGACCGGCTTGGAATGAAAACCACCGGCAATAAGCCGGTGGTTTCTTTCTTGCCCGCTACGCGGGCTGATACTTACATCGGCAGTTTTGGCATTTCTACCTGATGGTGCTG
>JAJYMT010000008.1 GCA_021786695.1 bacterium | reverse complement strand
TTGTCCGCGAGCGAGATGGCGCTCTGGTCATTGATCTTTTCCGCCAGGGCGAGCAGCTTGTCGACTTTGGCGCCGGTCAGGGCCGAGGTGGCCTGGATCGGCGCCCAGGCGATGAAAGGCAGCTTGCCGTAGAGGTAGTTGGCGAATTTTTTCGCGTCCTGGTCGGCGACCAAATCCCATTTGTTGGCGGCGATCAGCAGGCCGCGGCCGGAAGAGACGATCTCGTCGGCGATGTGCGCGTCCTGATGGGTGAGCGGCTGGCTGGCGTCGATTACCAGGATCGCCAGATCGGCTTCGTGCAGGCGGCCGAGGGTCTTGGCGATGCCGTATTTGATCAGCCGGTCGCTCTGCTTGTCCTTGAATACTTTCTGCTGTCCGGAACGGGAGATGCCGGCGCTGTCGATCAGCCGGTAATGTTTGCCGCGGTAAGTGATCAGCGCGTCCTGCGGCTCGCGGGTGGTGTGGGGAATCGGCGAGACGATCACCCGCTCTTCGCCCAGGATTTTGTTTAAAAGGGAGGATTTGCCGACGTTGGGCTTGCCGACGATCAGGATTTTTATTTCCGGCGCCGCCTCCGGTTCGCGAGTCGCGTCTTCAGCCGGCTTGCCGAGATTAGCGGCTTTTTTACCGGAAAGTTTTTCGAGGATCAGGTCGAGCAGGTCGCCCGTGCCCGAGCCGGTGGCCGCGGACACCAAGGCCGGCGCGCCCAAACCCAAACCCAAGAATACTTTCGAACGCGCGGCCTGCGAGCGGCTGTCGACTTTATTCGCGACCAACAGCAGGCGTTTTTGTTTCGCAGGCATCATCCTTCTTACCGCGCCGATCATCCGCCGATCATCCGCGGTCAGGCCAATCTTGTTGTCGACCAGGAATAAGATCAGATCCGCGCCCGCAAGTATTTTTTTGGCCTGTTCTTCGATCTTGGCCTGGATTTCGTTTTCGTTTTCGGCCCGCAGGGTGAATTTTTTTTGCCTGCCCTCGAAGCGTCCGAGATCAATGATGCCGCCGGTGTCGCACAGTTCGAAATCGCGGCCGCGCCAATTCACGACCGCCCGATTGGCGTCCCTGGTGGTGCCGGCGATTTCCGAAGTGAGCGCCCGCCGCGATTCGGTCAGGCAGTTGAACAGCGTGGATTTACCGACGTTGGTCCGGCCGAAGATGACTACTAAGGGGAGTTTTTTTTCAGCTGTTGAAGTCATTAATTTTAAAAGTAAAAATGAAAAAGGAAAAAATACATTTAAAAAGTAAAAAGTTTAAGTTTTAAATTTTACCTGTTCGCCTCTTCCCCCAATACTACCACGAAATCGGCTTCGCGCGGAAGTTTTTTGGCCGCCGCCGATTTTGCCAGATCGTCCTTGAGCCATTCCGGCAGACCGTAGGCGATGTTGGCCCCGGTCTTTTCTTTGAGCAGGGCGAGCGATTCGGCCTTGTTGCCGCCGGTCAGATCGTAGATGACCGTCTTTTGAAAATTGCGCTGGCTGGCGTTGCCGGTATAGAGCACCCGGAAGCCGAATTTTTCCAGATCGACCGCCCAACGGTTGGCCAGGCCGCCCCGCCAGGTGCCGTTCCTGACTTCGATCGCCGCTTCTTCTTTCGTCACCTTTTCCACCTGGGGCAGATCCTCCGGCGGGGCCGAGGCGAAAATATTTTTGATCAGATATTCGATCTGGGAAAAGTCGCCGCTCTTGGGCACCAGGAGATAAGCGCCGTCGTCGCCGATCACGTCGGTAAGCAGTCCTTCGGCGCCGTTGTCGATCACTTTGTTCAGGACGTCCTCCTTCTTGATGTCTTTGAACATATTCCACAATCGTACCATCTCCAGGATGCTCAGGTTGGTGCTCAGATGTTCCTGATAGGCCTCGACAATACTTCCGATCAGGCGCGGCTTGAACAGAACATTGAGCGAAAGCAACTGTTCCTTGACCGCCTCCATAATCAGCTGCTGCCGGCGAGCGCGGGCGAAATCCGAACCCTCGCTGCCGAGCGCGTGGCGGGAGCGGGCGAATTTTAGCGCCAACTCTCCGCTCATTTTTTGTTCGCCGGCATCGACGTGCAGATGCTCCCAGCGCGCGTTGAAATTCGGGTTGTCTTCTTCGCCCAGGATCGGATAGCGGTAGTCGTCCAAGGTGTTTTCCACCCGTACCTTGACGCCGCCCAGTTCGTCGATGATCTTGGCGAAGCCGGTAAAATCGACTGTCAGGTAATAATCGACCGGCAGGTTGAACAGGTGGCTCACCGCCTGGCTCACCGCCTGGCCGCCGGAGCCAGGGTTGGCTTTTTCGGCGTAGGCGTTGATGCTGTTGATTTTGCGCCAGCCCATGCCCTCGATCGGCACCGACAGGTCGCGGGGAATCGAGATCAGCGCCACCTTTTTGCCGATCGTGTCGAGCGAGGCGAGCATGATCGTATCGGTAAGCAAACCGCCGTCGTGATTCTTGCCGCCGATGCCCAAAAGCAGAATGTTCACCCGGCCCCGCTCCTCGCCCCGCAGTTTTTGGCTCGAATCGTCAGTCAGAAATTTCAGGGGATTGAATACGGAAAAGGTCGAGAACCAGGACCAGTTTTTTTGCGGCTGTTTGTTCGTTTCAGCGGTGCCGGCCGGTTTGCCGAGCGGCAGGCCGGCGGAAGCCGCCAGAGCGCCGACAACCAGCAGCACCGTGAGCAGAAATAGCTTCAGCAAACGGTTAAAACGGCCGTTTTTGGGCGGTTGCGCCCGTTCAAGCGGCTCGGAATAGATTATCTCTTCGAGTTTTTCGTTCGAACCTTTTACGATCGGCATAGGAAAGTAGTAACAAAAATAGGACCAGGCGTCCTTCCTACTATATTATACCAGCGTTAAGCATTTTTCAAGGGACTGATACGCGGTGTTGCAATTTTCATTTTAAAGTGTTATAGTTTATCAAGCATAACTACTGATTAAATGTGAATAACCTGGCTGTTTGGAGATGGCCAAGGTTCTTATTGTTTAAGCCGTTCCATATTTATATGATCAGAAATTTTTTTCTATATGTGTTCGAGTTGATCAAGATGGTGGTGATCGCCCTGGTAATCATCATCCCGATCAGATATTTCCTGATCCAGCCGTTTTACGTCAAAGGCGCCTCGATGGAGCCGAATTTTTTTGACAAGGAATATCTGATCATCAACGAAATCAGCTATCGGTTCGAAACGCCCAAGCGCGGCGATATCGTGGTTTTCCGCTATCCGCGCGATCCGCAGGAGTATTTCATCAAGCGGGTAATCGGCCTGCCGGGCGAAAAGGTGCAGATCAAGAACGGCGAGATCTGGATTTATAACCAGGAGAAGCCGAACGGCGCCCGCCTGCCGGAACCGTATCTGGCGGATTCGGTCAAGACCTATGCTTTGAGCGAAGAAATCATCCCTTTGACCAAAGACGAATATTTCGTCTTGGGCGACAACCGCAATTCTTCCAAGGACTCGCGCAGCTTCGGTCCGGTGAACAAGAGTTTTTTGATCGGCAAGGTGATGTTGCGCGGCTGGCCGTTCAACCGCGTAAATCTGTTCGGAGAGCAAGTTTATAATATCAACTAAAACTTCGAGATATGGCAAAAAAATTATTCGGAAGAAGAAACAGCGCGCCGGCCGAGGCGGAACAGCCGAGCGGCAAGAGAATGAGGACGTTTTCCCGCCTGCGCGGCATGAAGGACGTGTTGTTTGACGAGTACCGCTATTGGGATCTGGTGCAGAAAAAAGCGGCCGATCTGGCCCGCGCCTACGGCTTCAAGCGGATCGACACGCCGATCCTGGAGAAATTGGAATTGTATGAACGTTCGAGCGGCAAGACCTCCGATATCGTCACCAAGGAAATGTACAACTTCATCGATAAGGGCGGCGACAAGGTCGCGGTCCGGCCGGAGGCGACTCCGGGGCTGGTCCGGGCCTATATCGAGCACGGCATGTTTAATCTGCCGCAGCCGGTGAAAATGTATTTCTGGGGGCCGGTCTTCCGCCACGACAAGCCGCAAGCCGGCCGCTACCGCCAGCACACCCAGTTCGACCTGGAGATGTTCGGCGAAGCCGGGCCGGCGGCCGACGCCCAGCTGATCCTGATCGCTTATAATTTTTTCCGCGAACTGCAGATCGAGGTCATGGCCCAGGTCAACAGCATCGGCTGTAAAGAATGCCGCAAGGAATATCTGGTCAAACTCACCAAATATTATCGCGAGAAAGGCCGCTCGGCCAAGCTCTGTCCGGACTGCAAGAAGCGCCTTGGCCGGAATCCCTTGCGTTTGCTCGATTGCAAAGAAGAGAAGTGCCTGGAGCTGCGCGCGGAGGCGCCGCAGCTGGTTGATTCTCTGGACGAGCCCTGCCGCGACCACTTTTTCAAGGTGATCGAATATCTGGACGAGGCGGGCGTGAGTTATAACCTCGAGCCGCACCTGGTGCGCGGCCTGGATTACTACAACCGGACGGTTTTTGAATTCGTTTCGGTCGGTGGGACGAACGAGTCGCGTCAAAATTCACTGGGCGGAGGCGGACGCTACGACGAACTGGTGGAATATATGGGCGGGCGGCCCACGCCGGCCTGCGGTTTCGGCATCGGCATCGAACGCACCATACTTAAAATCAAAGAAAACAACATACCGCTCAAGGAAGACGACGCGCCGGAGATTTTCATCGCCCAGCTGGGGGAGCTGCCGCGCCGCAAAGCCATACAATTGTTCGAGGAATTGCGCCGCCACGGCTTCAAGCTGGGGCAGGCCTTCACC
>JAJYMT010000009.1 GCA_021786695.1 bacterium | reverse complement strand
CGTGCCCCACTGCCTGCAACAGATGGGTTTTACCGAGTCCGACGCCGCCGTAGATGAAGAGCGGATTATAGGCGTGTCCCGGGTTGGCCGAGACCGCATTGCAGGCCGCGTGCGCCAATTCATTGCCTTTGCCGACTACGAAATTATCAAAGACGTATTTGGAGTTGAGCCCGAAGCGGTTTAAGGGAATCGGATCCGAATTGGTAATATTATCGCTAACCTTGGCTTTTTTTGTAATATCGGAAACCGGACTGGCTTTTCGGGCCTCGACTTTGTAGAAAATTTCTTTGTATTTGCGATTGGTGATACTTTCAAGCGCCGTGCCGATTTCTTTATGATATTTTTTTTCCAGCCAGGCCTTGGTAAAGGTGTTGGGAACGCAAATTACGATCCGCTCGTCTTCGTGCAAGCCGATGAAAGTATCTTTGAACCAGGTGGTAAAGTTGGCCTTGGATAGGTTGAGTTCAATTTCACCAAGAGCCGCCTGCCAGAGCTGTTCATTGTTCATAGTCACGGGGATTACGCTTGAATAAAAAAAGAGAAAAAGCGCATGGCTTTTTACGATAAAAAAAGTATACCAATAATCTATTGCCAGCGGAAGGGTCTGGTTTGTTAATAAACTGTTAATAGCGCGTGGATAATATTTTTTCACCACCCGCGCCCCGGCGATTGACCAAACAAGCCAATAATGTTAAGCTTTGGAAGTGCAAATTACTCCTATATAATAGACCGTTTTAAAATTTTGTCCATAGCAACTAATAATTCAATTTTTTCAGGCGCTAAGCCGCTAAAATTTTATGCCGAAAAGAACTTATCAGCCGAACAAGAAGCGCGCTAAAACCAAGCACGGCTTCAGGAAAAGAATGGCCACCAAGAACGGCCGCAACGTGATCAAATCAAGAAAAGCCAAGGGCAGGAAACGTCTGAGCAAATAAAGTGTTGCTTTATGCAGGCGCGGCTTTTCAGCATAACTAAAAAGAAGGACTTCGACGCAATTTTCAAAAAGGGCCGATCGGCGTTTGATAAGCGTTTGGGTATCAGGGCCGCATTGAATCAAGAAGGAAAAGTTCGTCTGGGCGTGATCATCAGCTTAAAAGTGAGCAAGAAAGCGGTATTGCGGAATCGCCTCAAGCGTCGGTTAAAGGAAATAGTGCGCGCGCGACTGGCCGAGATCAGGCCTGACCTGGACCTGCTGATCATCGCTCTGCCGGGCGCCGCTGATCTGACCTTTGACGAGCTGCGACAATCGGTCGAGAACAATTTCAAGCGGCTCCGGATCGGCAATGACCGAACCATCAAACGTTAACATGTTTAGAGAGTATCCGCGCTATTTACTGATAAAGATCATCCGTTTCTACCAACAGACCCTTTCTCTGGACCATGGGATTTTCCGCAAGTTTTTTCCGAACGGCTATTGCCGTTTCCACCCCACCTGCTCGGAATACGTGATCCAATCGTACGAAAAATACGGAGTAATCAAAGGCACCGTCAAGACCGTCTGGCGCCTGCTCCGTTGCAATCCTTGGAGCAAGGGCGGCATCGATCCGGCTTAATCATTAACCATAATCAATGTCATCAATATTTTTTTCCGTTTTTTACCAGCCGATACTGAACTTATTGGTCTTTTTTTATAACCTGATCCCGGGCCACGATCTCGGCCTGGCGATCATCCTGCTGACGATCGTCATCAAATTGGTCTTGCTGCCGCTTTCCAAGCAGTCGATCAAATCGCAGAAAGCGCTCCAGGAACTGCAGCCGAAGATCGAGGAACTGAAGAAAAAACACGCCAACAACAAAGAAGAAATGGCCAGGGCGACCATGGCGCTCTACAAAGAGAACAAAGTCAATCCCCTTTCCTCCTGTCTGCCGCTACTGATCCAGCTGCCGTTTCTGTTCGCGGTTTTCCGGGTGTTCCGGGATTTCGGCAATAATCACAAGATCTACGAATACATCTATTCGTTCATCGCCAAGCCGGAGGTGATAAATAATTTCGGGCTGTTCGGCCTGCTCGATCTGTCCAAACCGAACATAATTTTGGCGGTGCTCGCCGGCGCGGCTCAATTCTGGCAGGCGCGGATGATGGTGACCAAGCGGCCGGAGGTCAAATCGCCGGGCGCCAAGGACGAAGACGTGATGGCGGTGATGAATAAACAGATGATCTATATGATGCCGGCGATGACGGTCATCATCGGCATGTCGCTTCCCGGCGGATTGTCACTCTATTGGTTCACCACCACCCTGCTAACAGGGCTACAACAATTATTCGTTTTCCGTAAGAAAAAATTGGAACAACTCACATAAGAAAATAAAAAAACATCTCGGAAGTCGAGATGTTTTTTTATTTGTATTTTTAATATTCCCCTCCTTAGGAGGGGCGTCCCGCATCTGCGGGACGGGGTGGGTTTGGTGGCGACAATAACTTGCTAAATTTTTATCAAAAAGAGATCCCTCGCTTCGCTCGGGATGAATTTATTTTGTAGTAACAAAATAAATTCAATTTTTAAAACTGGTGAGCGGCGGCGGAATCTGCCCTTTGCGCCAAACCAAGCCGTCTGATTTTTCTTTGTGTACTTCTATTATATAGGCGCCGCCTAAAAGTCCGCCCCAGGCCACGAATTGCCCGGCGCGCTTGTCCGGTACCGGAATCAAGCGCACGGCGGTGGTCTTGTGGTTCATCACCCCGATCGCCATCTCGTCCGCGATGATCGCCGAAATGGTGGTAGTGCGGGTCGAGCCCGGTATAGCCACCATATCTAGCCCGACCGAGCAAATGGCGGTCAGCGCCTCTAACTTATCTAAAGTCAGACATTTCTTTTTGACCGAATCAGACAAGAACTTGTCTTCACTCACCGGAATAAAAGCGCCGGACAGGCCGCCGATGTTGGCCGAGGCCATGATGCCGCCCTTCTTTACGGCGTCCGTGAGTAAAGCGAGCGCCGCGGTCGTGCCGTGCGTGCCGACCGTTTCGAGACCGATCAGTTCCAATACTTCGCCCACGCTGTCGCCTACTTGCGTGGTCGGCGCAAGCGACAGGTCTACGCTGCCAAATTTGACACGCAGTTCTTTGGCCACCCGCCGGCCGATCAGCTCACCCGCGCGGGTAATTTTGAACGCGGTTTTTTTGATCTCGTTGGCCAGGTCTTCGAGCGGCAGGTCTTTCGGCAGATTGGCGACGGTGGAGCGGACCACGCCCGGGCCGCTGATGCCGACATTGATTACCGAGTCCTTGCCGGTCACGCCGTGGAAGCCGCCGGCCATGAACGGATTGTCGTTGACCGCGTTACAAAAGACGACCAGCTTGGCACAGCCGATCGCTTGCTTACTCTTAGTAGACGTTTCTAAAATAATTTGTCCGAGCCGCGCCACCACGTCCATATTGATGCCGGCTTTGGTCGAGGCGACATTGATGAAAGCGCAGACCTTATTGGTCTTGGATAAAACTTCCGGTAACGATTCAATAATCATTTTGTCGGCGTAAGTGTAGCCGTTTTCCACCAGCGCGCCGTAGCCGCCGATGAAATCGATTTTCAGCTCATCCGCAATCGCATCCAGGTTCTTGGCGTATTCCAGGCACACCTTCAGGTCGCGCTCGCGGTCGTTCTTGAACAGGTTCGCCAAGATCAGCGCGGCCGGCGTCAGGGTGATACGCTTGTTGATGATCGGTACGCCGTATTCAGCGCCGACCTTATCCGCCTTGTTATTCAAATCTTTGGCCAGGGCAACGATCCGCTTGCGGATGAGTTCATTGGTTTCTTTGATCGTGCCGCCGATGCAGGACAAGATTTCCACGCCCAAAGTGACGGTGCGGATATCGAATTTATCCCGCGCGGTCAGCTGGATCGACTCGTAAATTTCGTTCAATGATAATCCATCCATACATTATTTATAAAAGCGATGCCGTCACTTGGTTTGAAAACCATCCACAGGCGGCATGGCTTGGTTTCGCCCTCTGGCGAACATGCCGCCGAGGACTGAATGAAGCCGCTCGCCGGAAGCGGCTGAATGCGTTTGAAAGCCAAGCGACGGCATCACTAAATATTTATATCCGATTCATCGCCGTAAAGATCTGCTGGTTGTAAAGCGAAATGTCCAGCCCGATTTTCTGCCCTAAAACTTTCAGTTCTCGCGACAGCACCTCAAAACTGACGCTGGATTTGCCGAGGTCGACCGCCATAATCATAAAAAACTTGCCCTTGATCACGCCCTGATTAAGTTCCTCGATGTTTACATTCTTTTTCCAGAGCATAGTGGAAACCTGCGCCACGATCCCCGGCTTGTCTTCCCCGATCACCGTAATGATCGGCAGCTCAGTTTTGTTGTCGTTATTTTTCTTCATAGTATTTTGTTATTTCAATTTTTTCACCTCTTTGTTTCTGCAATATCAAAGTTGCTAATATTTTTTCGACCGTACTTCCCTGGATCGCCGCGCATCGCTGGAAAATGTCATATAGTTCCCTGGGCATCTCCGTTTTGCCATACTTGATAATCGAATCGGCCATTTTGAATAACCCTTCTAAATATTGTTTTTTGATTTCTGCGGGGGCGGGTAGCTCCGGCAAATCATCAAACGAGATGCCTTCTGCTTTGTTCCCGCCGGCGCTCAATACCTCTTCACAATATTTTTTTAGATTTTCCGCGTCTTGCCCCTGGATAAATTCAATTCTTATCATTTCAGAAATTTGGTTTCTATTTTTTTGGTCATCTTGCGGTATTCGTTCAGCAGTCATATTTGTTTATGATTATTAAATTAATTGTTTAAAACGATCC
>JAJYMT010000007.1 GCA_021786695.1 bacterium | reverse complement strand
TGTCAGTTGAAAGTATTGGAGGAAGATTGCAGTTGAAGAAATAAGGGAGCGATCCCCGCCGTTTTATAATATCTCCTAAAAACGGCGGGGATTTGTGCGTGCACAGGGTGGGCGGGGAAAGCACAATACAAATTGTTTGTGCCTCGCACAATCCGCTTTATGAGTTACCACTGTTCGTCATCGGAGGCACAGAGTTCCAAGCTACCACTAAACGCGGAGAGGAAGCGCCTCGGTCGCCGTGAGGGTGGAGAAAAGAGCAAACAAAAATGTTAAAATAAGATTGCTCTTTTCGGAGACTGAAACGGCGAAGCAAAACCAAAAATTTCCTTTCCATTGCTTGTTCCGCTTCGCGGCGGAGGGGTGGGGGGAGGAGACGCGAGAAAAATGCAAGGAAATTTTTTGGTTTTTGCACACGCGAGTCCGCGAGCGTGTCCGAGGCGCGCATCATTGGTCATCAGGGTTCAATTCAAAATACATTCGAACTTCGTTCAATACACACCGCAGTTATGATTTTCATCATCAACAAACTATTAGCAATCGGAACTATTTTGGCGCAGGTTTTCATCGCCTGCGGTATTTTGTATTTGTTGTTCTTTCGGCAGCATCGCGATAAGGCGATAGTCAGATTTTTTACCGGCAATGCCATTGCCCTGGCTTTCCTGGTCTCGCTCATCGCCGCCCTGTCCAGCTTGTTTTACTCCGAGATCGCTGGCTTCGAGCCCTGCCGGCTCTGCTGGTACCAGCGGATTTTCCTTTATCCGCAGGTCGTATTGCTCGGCTTGGCCTGGATCAAAAAGGACTTTAAAATTATTGACTACTCTCTGGCGCTCGCAACGATCGGTGCGGCCATATCCGCCTATAACAATTATATTTATTTTCAGTCACAAGCGTCGATCATCTGCGAGGCGGGCAATTCTTGCGCCACGCCTTACGTGCTCGAGTTCGGTTACATCACCATTCCGGTGATGGCCCTTACCGGCTTCGCCCTGACAATAACACTGCTGCTCGGACGAAAAATTTCAGACGACTCACAATAATAAAATTCCCCGTCCCGGCTTTTGGCCAGGGCGGGGAATTGCGTTCAGATCCGTTCGAGAGCGGCGAACCGCGCTTCATATTTCTTGCGCAGTTCGAGGTCGTCGAGGCGGCGATCGCGGTTGGCGTAGTACGCCAGGTCGTCGAGGTGTACCAGCACCTCGCCGAGCTTGCCGCGCTCGCAGGCGCTGGCGGTGGCGTTGTAGAAGTCGAGCGACAGCGCCGGCGGGAAGCTCTTGAACAATACCATTGTCCTCGAGTAGTACGCTCCCAGCTGTCCACTCATCAGAGCGGCGTACTCCTCCACCGTCATGGTGGTTTTTACTCCCGGTAGCATTTCTACCTCCCTCGCGTATTGGATTTGGGAAAAGATCGATTATGTCATATTAATACTTTTTGCTCTTTTTGTCAAGGCCAAGGGCTGTTAATTCCATAATTTAAGCACAACCATAATACCCGTGCCGAGCAGGATGCCGGCCAGTTGTCTGAACGATTTCGGTAGATCGGTATCGTGTTTCAGTTCCGGAATCAGATCGGCCGCCGCGATATAGATGAAATTGCCGGCAGTAAAGGGAATGATGAAGTCGGTCAGTCCGGCGATCTTGGTGCTCACGACCAGGGTGATGATCGCGCCCAGCAAGGCCGCCAAGGCCGAGAGGAAATTCAACCACAAGGCGCGCGTCCGGCTGTAGCCGGCGTGGATCAGCACTCCGACATTGCCGAACTCGTGCGGGATTTCGTGTGCCACTACCGCCACCGTCGTGGCCAGACCGAGCGGCAAACTGATCAGATATGAACCGGCGATTACCGCTCCGTCGATGAAGTTATGGAGCGAATCGCCCAGGATATTCATTACGCCAACGGCCTTGATGTGGTCGCACTGCTCCGGATCAAGATGGCAGTGGTGCCAGTGGATCACCTTTTCCAGGATGAAGAATGCCAGCACGCCGATCATAAACCAAAACCAGATCGAAAAAACCAGGCCCTGCCTGGCGATCGCCTCCGGAATCAGATGCAGGGTGGCATCGGTCAAAAGGGTGCCGACCGACAAGCTGACCAGGAACATAATTACCGATTTCAGCCGGGTGCTTGAGATGAACAGAAAAAAAATGCCGATGAACGAAAGAAGCGAGACCAGCATTACGCTTGCGATGGCGTAAAAATAGACCATAAATTTAGATTAATTCTACTTCAATTATAGCACAGATCGGGGTTTTGACCGCAAGATTATTATCAATTATAATAGTAGCACTTAATAACGGGGTCAACCCATGAATTTTGCCATTGACAAAAACCGTCTAAATTCGTCCGGCCTGGAGATAATGCACCGCGCCGGTTATGCTTTTTTTCGCGACCCGAAGTCGGGCGAGGAAAGTTTCGTCCGCCGGCCTTACGGCGATTTTTATCCGCGTTTCCATCTTTATTTGAGCGAAAAAAACGGCCACCTGGTTTTCAACCTGCATCTGGATCAGAAAAAAGCCAGTTACGCCGGCAGCCACAAACATAACGCCGATTATGACGGCGAGGTGGTACAGACGGAAATCAACCGCCTCAAGCAGGTGATTCTCGGACTGATTAAAAGTTAAAATTTTTTTATTTTTATCTCGTGCCTAACTATCCTTCAGAAGAAATAAAATCGCGCCTGGACATCGTCGATGTGATCAGGGAATACATCAACCTGAAACCGGCCGGCGTGAATTTCCGCGCCAACTGCCCGTTCCATCGCGAAAAGACGCCCTCGTTCATCGTCAGTCCGGAAAAGCAGATCTGGCACTGTTTCGGCTGCGGCCGCGGCGGGGACGTGCTGGGCTTCGTCAAGGAGATGGAGGGGCTGTCGTTCGTCGAGACGTTGCGTTTGCTCGCGCCCAAGGCCGGCGTCGAGTTGAAACGCGCTTCGGCCACCGACGTCCAACTCGCGAGCAAACGTAACCGTCTGCTCGACATCACCAAACTGTCGGCGCAGTTTTACCACAAAGTACTGTTGGAGGCGCCGGCTGGCAAACCGGCGCTCAAATATCTGGAGAAGCGCGGCTGGAGCGACGAGACCGTCAAGAGCTGGCAGCTGGGCTACAGCCCCGACACCTGGGACACCCTGCTTAATTTTTTGAAGTCGCGCGGCTACTCGGAGGAAGAGATCTTCCTCTCCGGCATGAGCGTCCGGCGCGAGGGCGGCGGCGGATACTATGACCGTTTCCGCGGCCGGATTATGTTTCCGATCCACGACTTGAGCGGCCAGCCGGTGGCCTTTACCGCGCGCGTCAGTCCGGAGCGCGAGGCGACCGAAGTGATGGGAAAATACATCAACAGTCCGCAGACCCTGATTTATGACAAGAGCAAGATAATTTTCGGCCTCGACAAGGCCAAGAGCGAGATCAAGGCGGCCGATCTGACGATCATGGTCGAAGGACAGGCCGACGTGATCACCGCTCATCAGGCCGGTTATGGCAATGTGGTGGCCGCCTCAGGCACGGCTTTGACCGGCGAACAGGTCAAACTTTTGAAACGGTTTTCGAATAATCTGGCCCTGTCGTTCGATATGGACGCCGCCGGCGAACAGGCGGTGGAGCGCGGCACCCGCGAGGCGCTCGGCGCGGAGATGAACGTCAGAGTGATCGAAATTCCTAACGGCAAAGACCCGGACGAGTGCATCAAGAATGATCCGGAAGAGTGGAAGAAAGCCGTCACGGCCGCCAGGCCGGTGATGCTCTATCATTTCGACAAAGTGTTTTCGCGCCTGAAAACGGCCGAGGTCGCGGACAAGCGCCAGGCGGCCGGACAACTCCTGCCGATCATCGCCCGTCTTGGTTCGAAGATCGAACAGGACACCTGGCTCAAAAAACTGGCGCAGGCGATCGACATCTCGGAAAATATCATCCGCGAGATGCTTGTTAAACATCTGCAAAGGCCGATCGGCGGAGAGGCGGCGGAAGCGGCGGAAGCGGCCAAGCCGGCCGAAGCTCCATCCAGACAGGCACTGATCTCGCAACTTATCATCGCGTTGATTTTAAAATTTCCCGAACATTTTACCTATGTGCTCAATAATCTGGCCCCGGAACAGCTTTTCGGGGCGGAGAATCAACGTCTTTACAAAAACATCGTAGGATATTATAATAGGACTACTGATAATTGGACTAACGGCGCCGATTCCGGCGACACTTTTGGGGAAAGTATTCCCCAGTCGAATACAGTAACTAACCAGATAAACTACAAGGAGTTCAGAAAATGGCTTGAGCAAGAACAGGACGAGCCATTCTTGGCTTTTGGCGACCAAAATTCACAAGAAGATAAACCGAAAGACAAGATCAGTCCGGCCGGCGGCGGCATTATCGTCAACCTGCTCGACCGGCTGGCACTGCTTGCGGAAAAGGATTTTTACGAACATGATAGCGTGACTGCGCAGAAAGAGGTCATCAGGGCCGTGGCGGAATTAAAGAGCCAGGCAATCATTAATCAACTGAAAATTCTGGAAAAGGAGATCACCGCGGCCGAGGCGGCGGGCGATCGCGAACAACTGAAAATCCTGCTCGAGGAGTTCAAACTCCTGACCGACGAGCAAAAGACCCTCGGCAACATCTAATTCAAAATTCAAAGGCAATGGCAAAAAATAATTCCAAACATAGGGCGCAGGCGCGTTCGAAAAAGGCGGCGGTCAAAATCAAGAAGAAAGAGGTCAAAAAGGCCAAGCCGAAAGCAGCTAGGACAGATGGGGGAAGGAAGCGGGAGGTCAAGGACTGGAAGAAGTTCAAGCGGATCGCGGCGGAAAAGAAACGGG
>JAJYMT010000059.1 GCA_021786695.1 bacterium | reverse complement strand
CAGCCGGCGGTAATACTTCAGCCCGTCCGGACCGGCTGAGAGCGCGAGCTTGGGTTCAAACTTTATGGACGGCGAGTTCTTAATTTGGGTGGGGGTGAGGTAGGGGAGGTTGGCGAGAATCACAATTCGGGATTTAAGATTTAAGATTTTAGATTTAAGAATGGGATCCAATAAATTTCCTCGTGAGAATATAATATTTTTTCCAACACCATTAAGTTTTGCATTCTTTTTGGCAGTCGTGAGAGCTTTGGAGGAGATGTCCGTACCAAAAAATCTTAAATCGTAAATCTTAAATCGTAAATCTTTTAATTTTTTCGCCAAGGTGATAATAATACAACCGCTACCAGTCCCGATGTCAATCATTGTTAATTCGTAACCTGCCTCGCCGGCAGGCGGGTTGCTAATTGCTAATTGCCTGGCAGCGTCCACCATCAACTCCGTCTCGGGGCGGGGAACCAGGACGTTTTTATCCACGAAAAATTTCAGGCCGTAAAATTCTTTCTCGCCGGTGATGTACGCGATCGGCTCGCCATGCAGCCGCTGGTTAATTCGTAATTTGTAATTCGTAATTTGTAATTGATTAAGTTCGGCTTCAGGGTGGGCGAACAGGTATTCCCGCGGTTTTTTCAGGATATGCGACAACAAAATTTCCGCTTCAAGATGCGGATTATCCGAGCCCCTTTTTTCTAATTTGCCATAGCCCTCAGCCAAAACTTCTTCAATTTTCATTTTTCTTTACGACACCGATAATAAATGATAAAATTTTAATGTATCCTTAGCCCTTTGCAAACACATCATTCGCCGCTCGCTCAATATGGATTACGAGGTCAAAGCAGCCAAACGAACCTTAACCGCTCACCTATAAAAGGGAGACAGAGCGATGAACAGAAAAAGGATCTTGAATGGACTGCTGGTAATTGCGCTTGTTTTGATCGGGAGCGTAGGTGCCGTCAAAGCGTTTTCGCTGGTCAAGCGGGTGGACGCGACGCCATGCATCGGCAAGACGGGAGAAATACAGACAGCAGGAAGGGTCCTTTATATCGAGGGAGAAGTGAACAGCGAGATGCTGGATAATGTCTGCGAGACCTTGAACGATTTAAAGGACGAAGGTTCTCCGGACATCGAAGTGATCATATCGAGTTCCGGCGGCTATGTCGAGCCCGGGCTTGATATAATCGACCAGCTCAGCTGCTACCAGGGAAAAAAAACCGGCAAAGTCACGAGAACCGCGGGCTCGATGGCCGCGATCATTCTCCAGGCGTGCGACAGACGGCTCTGCGCCGACAACGCCACGATTTTCGTGCATAATCTTTACATGGAAAACGTGGGCTTGGACGAATTGCGCGATAAGCGGCGGATAAAAAAACTGGTCAAGGAGCTGGAAAAAGATCAGGAGAAGATGAATCGGCTGGTGATGAAGCGGTCGGGCATGAGCAGGCAAAAAGTCGCCAAGATTTTTAAAAAGAAACCGACACTGAGCGCCAAGGAGGCGCTCAAGCTCGGCCTGATCGATCAGATCATGTAAAAAGGAATGCGCGGTCCCGCCTTAGCGGGGCCGCTTTTTTTATTTAGAGTTTAATTTTTGCTGTTCGGTTTTGAGTACTTCGACGATCGGCTCCAGTTCGCCGTCCATGATGCGCCCGATCGAGTGCCAGGATTGGCCGATGCGGTGATCGGTGACGCGGTCCTGGGGGAAGTTATAGGTGCGGATTTTTTCCGAGCGGTCGCCGGTGCCGATCTGGGCCTTGCGCTCCGCCGCCTCTTTGGCCGCCTGTTCGGAGCGCGTCTTTTCGTAAAGACGCGAACGCAGGACCTCGAGCGCTTTGACCTTGTTCTGGCCCTGCGATTTTTGGTCCTGGCAGGTGACCACCAGCCCGGTCGGCAGGTGGGTGATGCGGATGGCGGAGTTGGTGGTGTTGACTTTCTGTCCGCCGGGGCCGCTGGCGGCGTAGGTGTCGATGCGGATGTCGGCGGCGTTGATCTGCACTTCGACTTCGGTCGCCTCCGGCAGCACCGCCACGGTAGCGGCCGAGGTGTGGATGCGGCCGGCCTTCTCGGTCTCCGGCACCCGCTGGACGCGGTGCGTGCCGGATTCGAATTTCAATCCGCCATAGACATTCTTGCCCGAAACATTGAAGATGACTTCTTTGAAGCCGCCCAGGCCGATGCGGTTCGAGTCGAGCAGATCGACTTTCCAGCCCATGCGGTCGGCGTAGCGGGAATACATCCGGAACAGGTCGGCGGCAAAGAGCGCCGATTCGTCGCCGCCGGTGCCGGCACGGATTTCCATGATGATATCCTTCTTGTCGTCCGGATCGGCCGGATGGAGCTCGGTTTCGATTTTACTTTTCAGTTCCACCGCCTTCGCTTCCAGGGGAACGATCTCGGCTTCAGCCATCACGCGCAAATCAGCATCGGCCTCTTTCTCCAGCATCTCCTTATTTTGTGCCAACAATTTTTCCGTTTTTTCCAATTCCAAAATTAGCTCGACCACTTCTTTGAGGCCGGCTCGTTCCTGGGCGAGACGTTTCAGTTTTTCCAGATCGCCGGTATTTTCCGGCTTGGCAAGTTCCGCTTCCAGGTCGTTGAATTTTTGTTTGATGTCGGAGTACATAGTTTTCAGGTTACAGTTGTCAGTTTTCAGATGTAAGTTTCTGGCTGTATTTCTGAAACCTGAAACCTAAAAACTGAAAACTTTATAAAAAAACGGCTACCTAATTTTGCCCGGCATACTTTCAGTATACCACAACAAAACCAGATAGCCGTTTGGACAGCTATTTTTTTGAGGAGGTTTTTTCGGTCCGTTTTTCCGCGCGCACCTTTTCTTTGGCGGCGCGTTTTACCGTTTTACTTTTTACGATAACCTTGGATTTGGCCTTGGCGTCGGTCTTGGCCTTGAATTTCTCCACCCGGCGGGCCGCGTCAACCAGTTTCTGTTTGCCGGTATAGAAAGGATGGCAGGCCGAACAGAGCTCGGTCTTGATCTCTTCCTGGGTCGAGCCGGTGTAGAAAGTGTTGCCGCAGGCGCAAGAAACCTTGGCCTTCGGATAATAGGTCGGATGGATATTTTTTTTCATACTTTTGGCTAATTTCAAACCGTTATTGAATGTTGTTGGTTTGATAGAATTAATTGAACTAAAAAAATAATCCGCCTCTTCGGCGGACCGGCCGAGGAGGCCGGAAACAGCTCTCGCACGAGCTTAAATAAGCTTAGCGGTTAGGAACGTTTTTGTCAACGATTGACAGATATTAAATAGTGTGTTATCATATATATTCAAGGTTCTTTTTATGATTTTAGCCGAAATTGGCTAATAATATAAGCAAAATTTGTTCAGTAGCGAACCCTAAACCGCGCCCCTACACGGGACTGCAAAAGGAGGACTCGCCATGAAAGACGCGACCCTGAAACAGGCCTCAAAGCTGTTACTTTTATTCGGCGATACGCCAAGCGAACAGCTGCAGGCGATTCTCGCTTCCGGACTGCTCGCGGACCTTCGCGACGCGAACATCGCGAACATCAATCGCGATGAGTTCCGGAAGATGATCGGACTCAAGCCCCTCAACCTAGCGGAGGAATCCGCGTCTTTCTACGTGCAGACGCTCACCTACTGGATTAATTTTTGGCACACCCTGGGCATTGCCGAGCCGGTTCCGGGCTTCACAAGGTTTGAGGAACGCCCGGGATACCGACCAATGCTGTTTCCCAAGAGCAAAATTATAACGGCGGAGTGGCTTTTCCAGCGATGTCAGGAGCGTTTTACCTGCTGGAAGTACACCGACAAATCGCTTGACCAGATGGTCGTCAGGAACGACCGCGATCCCGGGAACGGCGCTTACGTGGCTTGGTTCCGCGACCGGGTGGAAGCCGACGAGGAACTCGCAAACCGTTCGGCAAACGAACTTCAACGCCGTGCCATCTCAGGCATCACGCTTGCCGAACGGCTGGTACTGGAACTGGACTATTTCTCCCGTACCGGCAAGCATCTGGACATCCGGAGCATAACCCTCTGTTCGGGCTCCCGTTGTGGCGATGGCGGCGTGCCGTGCGTCGCGTGGGCGCGGCGGCGGGATGGGCGTCCGCTGGTGCGCTCCGGACGGCTCGGGCGGCCACCTTCGGTCCCGTCAGCAGTTTGCCTAGTAACTCGTTCCTTTAATCCTTTTTTTCCGCTCAACCGAAAACGGTAGACAGAAAGGATGCTAAAAAATCCAAGAGCCCGCACAGTAGCGCTGTGCGGGCTATTTTCTTTTTGTTTGAAGAAATTTATTGTATAATAAAATTGGCTAATACAATCGGTTCGGCTCTATGGCTGGATAGCGATTTGCCGATAAACCAAAACTGCTTGTCCGTTTCTGGCGAAGATCTCCGCCGAACGCGGAGCGCTTCCTGAACAATTCCGATTAAGATCGGTTAACGCAGCCGGCCTTGAAAAAGGCCGGCGGTGAGAATGAAGGGAACGGACAAATTCGGGCTCCCGTTATGACGATGGCAACGTGCCGAACGTCAACTGGAACGACGGCAAGATGAACGTCAACTGGTACGATCCGGACAACTCGAACGACAACCTTCGGTCCCGTCAGAAGTTTTGAACAAAAGAAATCCCGTTTTCGGGATTTCTTTGCTATCGGGGTTTTTCAATCAAGCTATTGATCCAATTTGTGGTATCTTTGGAAATCTCTTGCAACGCCAGCTCGTATTCAAGATATTTCTTTGATTCAATTATATTAAGTTCAGAGGCAATTCTGACAAATCTTTTTAATGTTTCTATTCGTATCCTGGCTTGTTGCAGATACGGCAATTTATTCGGCCTTTTTTCCAGCGAGGCCGTCAAGGAGAGGTTTATTACTTCAAGACACGATTGT
>JAJYMT010000029.1 GCA_021786695.1 bacterium | reverse complement strand
TGCCAGCGCTCGCGCCATTTGACAGAATATTGGTGTCCGCGGCAAGCGGCGATCTGCCCGGGCCGCTACTCGATCAATTAGCCGCCGGCGGGAAGATGATTTTACCGATCAGCGATGGGCGGGACGGCCAGAGTATGGTGTTAATCGCAAAAGATCGGCATAATAAAATCAAAAGAACAATTTTTCCCGGTTTTCTTTTTGTGCCATTGGTTAAGCCGAAAAAATGAAAAAATATTTTATTTATCCCTTGGTCATTTCGGCGGGCTGTTTTTTGGCCCTGATTTTGTGGTTTTTGGCCGCCAGCCGTCCGGCAGGCAAACCGGCGCCGGTTAATTTTTCCGTCAGTCGCGGCGAGGGGTTGTCTAAAATCAGCTCGCGGCTGGAGCAAAGGGGAATAATCCGTTCAGCGCTCGGTTTCAGGATTTATGTCTGGCTGAAAAGGACGGACGATAAATTGCAGGCCGGCGATTACGTGCTCAATCCGGCGGATACCCTGGCCGGACTGGCCGACAAGCTGCTTAACGGCAAAGTCGCGAGCAAGCGCGTCTTGATCCGCGAGGGCGAGACCGCCGAAGAAATCGCGGCGATTTTTGAAAAAGAAGGTTTTTTCACCGGCGCGGAATTTCTGGCCGCCGTCAAGCCGGGGCGGCTGCATCTCGGCAAATATGATTTTTTGAAGGACAAGCCGGCCGCGAGCAACCTGGAAGGATATCTGTTCCCCGATACTTATGATTTTTTCATCGGCACGACGCCGGAGCAGGCGGCGGAGAAACTCCTGGATAATTTTGGTCGAAAATTTTCTCCCGAACTGCGCCGGCAAGCGCAAGGCGCCGGCAGATCGGTTTATGAGACCCTGATTATGGCCTCGATCGTCGAGCGAGAGGCCCGCAAGCCGGAAGATATGAGGATCGTCGCCGGCATCTTCTGGTCGCGTCTGGCGCGCGGGCAGGCGCTGCAGTCGGACGCGACTTTGAGTTATTTTTTGAAAGACAAAACAGCCGCCCACAGCGCCAAAGAATTAGAGACGGATACGCCCTACAATACTTACAAATACCGCGGATTGCCGCCCACGCCGATCTCCAACCCGGGGCTTGCCGCCATTGCGGCGGCGGTCAGTCCGGCTGCGAGCGATTATAATTATTTCCTTACGTCAACGGACGGCATCGTTTATTACGCCAGAACCTACGAGGAACATCTGCGAAATAAACGTAAATATTTGAAATAGCATGTTTGAAGAATTTTCCTTACCGGAACAAAAGACGTTGGACGGCGGCAATCCGAAACCGATGCCACCCGCCCCGCCCGGCAGACGGCGGTCGGTGTTGATGGTCGTCCTGCTGGTCATTATTGCGTTGTTGGCGGCCGCCGGCTGGTATTTTATTTCAAAAAAACCGCCGGCCGGACAGGTCAATCCTCCGGCCGGTTCGACAAGTTCGCCGCCGGAAAGCGCCGAACAGACGGCAAGCTCGACTTTACCCGGAGACGCCGGCGACAATCAGGACTACGACGGCTCGGCCGCAAACGGCGATTTGATCAAGGCGGAGAATCTGTCTTTCGCGCAATTCTATCGGGTCGAGAAAGACGATTTCAGGCCCTCGGCAAGCGAACTTAAATTACCGCTCGAGGTGAAGACCGAGGCCGCCAATTATTATGATTTGGCGCGGAAAATCGACCTGGAAAAATATCAGAATGCCTTGAACAAAGACGGTCTGGCGGTAATCGACAACCCTTTCACCGGCACCGCGAATAACTTTTACCAGACCTACGACACGCTGATTAAAAAGGATTTGCCGCAACTCGTCACCGGCGATTTTTTAATCTACTATTTCGAGAATCGGCTGAAGGAGGCGTTCAAGGAGGTGGAGAACAATGTCTTTTATCAGGACCTGTGGAAGATCAATAAGAGTTTTTTCGATTCGGCCAGCGCGCGCTACCGCAAGCGGCGCGACCGGATCGGCGTGGCCAACGATCCGATCCTGGAGGGCGAACGGCTCGAGGCGGCCTATTTCGCGGTCGGCCTGGAACTGTTAAAGCCGAAAGACAAGCAGGTGAGCGAAACGCTCGGAGAAAAGAATGAGGGCAAATTCAGCGCCAAGGAGGCGGCGGATTTTGATTTTACCGTACCGGATTATCTGTCCGAAGAGGTGGCCAGGGAAGTCAAGTCGATCACCGAGGCAAAAGAAGCAGCCCGTTCGCCGATCTTTTTTTACGAACGCGATTACCGCGATTTCAAGATTCCGTCCGGCTACCAGAAAACCGCCCGGCTCGCTAATTTTTATCTGGCATCCCGCTGGCTTAATTCAGTTTTCCCGCTTTACTACCGTTCGGCCGACTGCCGGGACTGTCTGGTAGACAAAAACGACTGGCTCCGAAGCCAGATCGCCGCCGCCTTTATCACCCGCGACTTCGTCGACAACCAGACACTCAAGAACCAGTGGGCGAAAATCTACAAGATTCTGGCTTTTTTCCGCGGCATCAAGAAGGAACTTACCTATCTTCATTACCAGGAGGTGCTCTCGGGCCTTTACGGCGACAATTACCAGGTAGAGAAGATTTTCGCCGGCCCCGGATTGCCGGCCGAGCCGGCCAATATCGAAACGGCGATGGCCGCCGCGGAAAAAATTCAGGCCGAGGTCGGACAGGGATTCAATTTTTCGCCGCTCGAGGGCGGCCTGTCGCGCAGCGACCCCGCGAGCCGCCCTCAGATCGGGATGAGGATGCTGCAGGAGCCGTATTGGCCGAACGATTATCTGTTCGGCGCTCTGACCGGCGATTCGGCCGGCCGCTGGCTCGGCCAGAAGGACGCGGGCAAGTACGCCAGCCCGCCCCTGACCGCCTGCGAGATCAAGCGGACTAATTTTATGGCGCGTTGTTCCGGCATCGGTCTGGACATCGTCAATTTGTTGCATCCCCTGCCGGCAAACAACGATTATTTTACCGCCAACGCCAACTATCAGAATTACCGCCAGCGCGCCTCTTCGCTCTCGGCTGAATTGGGAAAATTCAGTATCGACAGCTGGCACTCGAACAGCTACTGGACCACTCTGGACATCGTCAACAAGGGGCTTTTGGAGCCGGAGGGACTGACGGGGCCGATCAATACGGCGACCGCCGCCTGGAAAGAACACGCGATCATGACCTCGCTCGGCAGCTGGGTGAACCTGCAGCTGGGAGCCGATCAGTTCGGAGCGAACGCCGCCCGGGAGAGCGGTTCTCTCGGCGGCACCCTGGAAGCGAAGGGTTTTGTCGAGCCCGATTTGCAGCTGATCAACGAACTGATGGCTAACACCAAAATGCTTTCACAGATGTTCGTCACTCTGCGGTTCGGCCGCGACATCGACTTCACTTCGAAAAAGTTGAATGATCTTTACGAAGAGCTGGATAAGATGAGGGCGATCGTCAAGAAGGAGCTCAGCCAGGAAGAGCCGGATCAGAACGATCAGTTGGCGATCGGCGACTTGATCAAGCAGTCGATGGTGCTTGAGCCGGCCGGTAAAACGCTTGTTCTTAATTTCGCCGGTAAAAGCCAGACGCACGATATCAGCGGCGTGAAGTTGTTGATCGCCGCCTACAGGGCCAAGGAAAAGCTGCTTTTGGTCTCCGGCCCGGTTTTTAATTACCGCGAACGTTAGGCATTGGTTTGGATCATCTTGACAAATCGTCCGATTCTGGTAAGATATCATCAATATATAGCCACAGACAGCAGGCGCGGGCAATCAGGCGCGCATAAGACCTGCCGAGGCACAATCAGTTTTTAGCTTTTAGCTTTTAGCTTTTAGTTTAATTCTGAATTTAGATGTCTGTGGCAAAGCCACAGTTTTTTTATTTATTACGAATTAATTTTTATGCCTAAGACAAAGCAAGAGAAAGCTCAAACCCTGAAAATTTTAGAGGAAAAGATCGGCAAGGCCAAATCGGTGGTTTTTGCCAATTTTAACGGTCTGACCGTCAAGGACAATGAACAGCTGCGCCGCGAACTGAAAAGCGAAGGAAGCGAATATCTGGTGGCCAAAAAGACCCTGCTCGAACTCGCATTCAAAAAAGCCAAGTTCGAGTCGCTCAATCTGAGGAAACTGTCCGGACAACTGGCCGCGGTTTTCGGCTTCGGCGACGAGATCGCTCCGGCCAAGATCGTCGCCAAATTCAAAAAATCGAGCGATGGCAAGATCGATTTTTCCGGCGGCATCTTGGAAGGGAAATTCATCGCCGCTTCGCAGGTGGCGGAATTGGCCACCTTGCCGTCAAGAGACGAATTGCTCGCACGCCTAGTCGGCGCGATCAACGCTCCGGTTTCAGGATTCGTAAACGTCCTGGCCGGCAATCTCCGCGGCCTGGTCAACGTACTCAAGGCGGTAGGCGAAAAGAAATAATAGGCAGTAAAAATAATTAATTATATATAACGCTATGTCTGAAGAAACCAAGCAAGAGGACACTTCCGTGGAAGTGCCTAAAAAATTCCAGTCGCTGGTCTCCGAGATCGAAAAGATGTCGGTTTTGGACCTGTCGGAACTGGTCAAGGTTCTGGAAAAGAAGTTCGGCGTTTCCGCCGCCGCGCCGGCCATGATGATGGCCGCCATGCCGGGCGCCGCCGCGCCGGCCGCGGAAGAAAAGACCAGTTTTGACGTCGAGATTACCGATGCCGGCGCCAACAAGATCAACGTCATCAAGGCCGTCAGGGAATTGACCGACATGGGCCTGAAGGACGCCAAGGACTTAGTCGACGGCGCGCCGAAAATGATAAAGGAAGGCGTCAAAAAAGAAGATGCCGAAGCAATGAAGAAGAAATTGGAAGAGGCCGGAGCCAAGGTTACTTTAAAGTAAAACTTTTGGAAGTTGAGGAGTCCCGCAAAATGCGGGACGACGAAATCCGCCTTTGGCGGAAGGCCGGAGCCAAGGTTACTTTAAAGTAAA
>JAJYMT010000066.1 GCA_021786695.1 bacterium | reverse complement strand
ATCTCGATTGCGACGGACTTACGGATGAAGACGGCGTTTGCGATGTAGATCCGATCTGCGGCGACGGCGTTGTCAACCGGGAGAACGAACAGTGCGACGGCAGCGAGCTTTCCCATGAATGCACCACCGGCGACGGCTACGCCGGAGAGCAGAGCTGTAATACCGAGCAGTGTACCTGGAACGAAACCTGCGTCACCAACGAACGTTGCGGCGACGGCATCAAGAATGGAAACGAGCAGTGCGACGGCTCGACCGACTTGCCGAATAAATTGTGCAATCCTGATTGCAAGCTGATCGATCAGACCTACTCGATCCACGGCTATAAATGGAACGACCAAAACGGCGACAGCGAGTTCGATTGCCATTATAACAATGACGAAAGAAAGGTTTGCGAAGAAAAACTCGGCAACTGGACGATCTTTTTGGACGACAACGAAAACGGCAAATTGGATGAAAACGAAGTAAGCACCACGACCGCGACCGAAGGCGAAGACACTGGCTGGTACCGCTTCGAGGGCCTGCTCGCCGGCAATTACCGCGTCTGCGAGGTCAATCAACGCGGCTGGACCGGCACCTATCCGGCGGAAACCAACTGCCACAACCTGACTCTGCCCGCCGACACCGCCTACACCCAGAACGGCATTTACGCGCCGGAATACGATTTCGGCAACCGCTATAGCGGTTATTGCGGCGACGGCATCGTCCAGCAAAGCAGGGAAGAACAATGCGACGGTACGGCCGGCGAAATTCCTTCCGGCTATCATTGCACCGATCAGTGCACGATCGAAAAGAACCAGGAAGAGCATCGCGAACCGGAACAGCAGGGCGGCGGAGCCGTGCCGCTGTGGCTGCTGCAGCTTCAGAGCCAGCAGAACAAACCGCCGGCCGGACAGGTGCTCGGTGAAAAAATCACCAACACCGACGCCGCCAGCTCCTCCGTCAGCACGCCCGAGATCTGCGGCGAATACATCACCGAATACATCTACAAAGGCAAGAACAACAACGGCAATGTGGTCAAGAAATTGCAATCGTTCCTGAATGAATTCATGGGCGAGAAATTGTCCGTATCCGGCCTTTACAACCGCCTGACCATCGCCGCGGTCAACCGCTTCCAGCTTAAATATACCGACGAGGTGCTGAGGCCCTGGGTGGCGTTCGGCCTGCCGCTCAGGCCGACCGGCATCGTCTATAAGACCACCCGTTATCAGATCAACCGGATCAAATGCGGCAACCGGCCGATGAATTTTTCGGCTCCGGTACTGCCATAAACCATTATTCAGAATATATAAAAATACGGCTAGCGTCTAAAACCGGCAGCCGTATTTTTTATTCGGGACGATCGCCTGCGGGGGTTGTTGAAAAAATAGCTATTTAGTGGTATAATTTGAGCAAATAAGGGGTTATGAGCAAACCGAAGATTTTTATTATTGAAGACGATGTGAATATCTGTTCCGCGCTTACGGCTAAATTCAGCGTGGCCGGATTCAACGCCGTGTCGTATGTGGACGCCCATATCAGCAATATACTGCGCAAAATAACGCTCCACCGGCCGGACTATATCATCCTGGATTTGACTTTGCCCGGCCTGGACGGGCACGAATTGCTCTCGGCGATCAAAGCCGACCAGGAACTCGGCCGGCTGCCGGTGTTCGTCTTTTCGGACGCCAGCGCGGCGGCGCGGGGACGGGCGCTCGATCTGGGCGCCGACCATTATTTTGAAAAACACGAAACCGTTCTTGACGAACTGGTCGCCAAAGTTCAAAAAATAATCGCCAACAAAAGCAAGTTGGCAAAAATGAAAAAAGGATATGAAATTAAAATTTAAAAAAAGGTATCTGCTGATCATCGTCGTTTTGGGCCTGGTCGGCGCCGTGGTATTTTTAAAGCGCGCTCCCAAGACCGAGTATCTGACCGTCAAGGCGGTAAAGGGCAGGTTGACGCAGACAGTTTCTGATACCGGCACGGTCAAGACCGCCCAGGAGATCGATCTGAACTTCGTCGGTTCGGGAAAGATCAGCAAGATCAACGCCGCGATCGGCGACAAGATCAAGCAGGGGCAAGTCCTGGCCGAACTGGATTCCTCGACCCTGGTTTTGAACCAGCGGCAGGCGGCGGCTTCGCTGGCGCTGGCGCAGGCGAGCATGCAGAGATTATTGAACGGCGCCTCCGTTTCCGACTTGTCGGTAGCGGTGGCCTCGGCCCGCCAGGCCGAAGTCGCCTACCAGAACGCGCAGCTCAATTTCGAAAAAGTGAAAAAAAGCACCGACGCCGCCGTCTCGCAGGCGCAAAAAACTTTCAACGACCTTTCCTCGCCGACCAATACTTCCGCCAACAACAAGCGCGACGCGGTAATCACCTCGATCGAAGACAAGATCACCGCGGCCAAAACCGCGCTCGATGTGGACGGGCGCACCCTGGCGGATGAAAACGCCAAAGATACGCTGAGCATCCAGGACCTGGGACAGCTCGCGGCCGCCAAGGAAAGTTTGGCCTTGGCGCAGGGGATGATTCCGGCGGCGGAAAGCGACAAGAACGCGGCCAAACTGGACCGAAGCGACGCCAACATCGATCTCGCCTACGGCTCGACCGGCAAACTGCTCAACCAGACCTACGACGCTCTTAATAAAAGTTATCAGGCGCTGCAAAGAACGGTTGTCAGTTCCAAATTGTCGCAAACCGCGCTTGACGCGCTCAAATCCGGCATCAGCGCGCAATCGACCGTAATCACCGCCGGCATTTCTTCGCTCCAAAGCACCTACCAGATATTGAAGGATTCGCTTTCCGCCGCCGCGAACGCCCTCGACAACGCCAACGCTTCGTCCGAGCAGCAGCAGGCCGCGGCCCGGGCGCAAATCGACGCGGCTTTCACCGCCTGGCAGCTTTCCAAGGCCCAATTGGCAAAATTGCAGTCACCGCCGCGCGCCGAGGACATAGAGACGGCGCGGGCGCAGGTGGCGGCCGCCCAGGCGGCCCTGGACGCGGCCTCGATCCAGCTTTTAAACAACCAGATCAAGGCGCCGATCGACGGCGTGATCACCAAGAAGAACTACGAAGTCGGCGAGACCGTAACGCCCTCCAAACCGGTTTTTTCGATGCTTTCGAAGAACAATTTCGAGGTTACCGTCGATATTTCCGAGACGGACATCAACAAGCTGAAGATCGGCAACCCGGCGCAGATCACTTTTGACGCTTTCGGCGAGGAGCAGAAATTTTCCGCCAGCGTCACCTTCATCGAACCGGCGCAAACGGTCATCCAAGACGTGATTTATTACAAGACCACCGTTGACAAACTCGTTTATCCCGATGGTGCGACCAGCTCCGACCGCTGGAACATTAAGCCGGGCATGACGGCCAACATCACCATCACCGCGCTGGAAAAAGCGGATGTCTTGCTGATTCCGCAGCGGGCGGTGATCGAAAAGGACGACAAGAGCAAGGTGGTACGCGTGCTTGAGGGCGGTGCGGCAGCGGAAAAACCGGTGACGCTCGGCTTGCGCGGCGATGACGGCTTGATCGAGGTGCTTTCCGGTCTCAACGCCGGCGAGGAAGTGATCACCTCGGTAAAGAACGCGGCGGTGAAATAAACCGATCAATATGCTGATCCGTTTGGACAATTTGGAAAAAGAATATGTATCTGGCGAGGTCGTGACACATGTATTGCACGGCCTTTCTTTTTCGATCGAGGCCGGAGAGTTCGTTTCCATTATGGGCCCTTCGGGTTCCGGCAAGTCGACCCTGATGCATATCCTCGGTTTTCTGGACCGCGCCACTTCGGGCGAGTATCTGTTCGAGGGGCGGAATGTTACGACGCTTTCCGACGACGAACTGGCGACCATGCGCAATCTCAAGGTCGGCTTCGTCTTTCAGGCCTTCAATCTGTTGCCGCGCACTACGGTGCTAGAAAACGTCAAACTGCCGCTCTTGTATTCCGACAACAAAGAAGACGCGGACAGCCGCGCCAGGGAAGTGCTCAAAAGCGTCGGTCTAAGCCATCGCCTGGATTATTTCACCAACCAGATATCCGGCGGCGAAAAACAGCGGGTGGCGATCGCGCGCGCGCTGGTCAACAATCCGTCGGTCGTTTTTGCGGACGAACCGACCGGCAATCTCGATTCTAAATCCGGAGTGCAAATAATGGCGATTTTGCAGCGCCTGAACGAACGGGGCAAGACCATCATCCTGGTTACGCACGAAACCTATACCTCGGAACACGCCAAGCGGATCATCCGCCTCCATGACGGCCATGTGGTCGGCGACGCGCCGGTGGCCAACCGCCGCCTGGCTCAAGACGGGGAAATGCTTAAATAGCCAGCATAAATCCGTGTTTTCTTTCCTAAGACAATCGATCAAATTTTCCACCGCTTCGCTCCTTGCTAACAAAGGCAGGAGTTTTTTGACTATGCTCGGCATCATCATCGGCGTTTCGGCGGTGATCATCATCATGGCGGTAGGAGCGGGCGCGCAGAGCTTGATTTTGGCGCAAGTGAAGAGTTTGGGTTCCAATCTGATCGGCATCCTGCCCGGCAAGTCGGAGGACGAGGGCCCGCCCGCCTCGGTCATGGGCGTCGTCATCACCACCTTGAAGTATGAAGACGCGCTGGCGCTCGAAAACAAGCGCAACGTTCCCAATATCGCGGCGGCGGTCGCCTATACCAAGGGCTTCGATACCTTGAGCTGGAATTCCTCGAGCTACGACACCAGTTTGAGCGGCGCCACCGTCGGCTATCTGGCGGTCGAAGGCGGGGAAGTGGCGGAAGGCAGATTTTTCACCAAAGACGAGGAAAAAAACCTGTCGAAAGTAGTGGTCTTGGGCAGCACGGTAAAAAACGAATTGTTCGGCCAGACCAGTCCGATCGGCCAGCGCGTCAAGATAAAAAAGCATTCTTTCGAGGTGATCGGCGTGATGAAGGAGCGCGGCACCGTCGCCTTCCAGGACTACGACGACCAGGTTTTCATCCCCCTGGTCACCATGCAGAAACTGCTTGCCGGCGTGAACTATCTCGGTTTTATCAGGGCGAAAGTGGATCGGGAAGAAAATATACCGGCGGCGATCGCCGACATTTCCAGAACCCTGCGGGAACGGCACGACATTCCGGATCAGAGCGGCAAGAACGATGATTTTACCGTCCAGTCGTCCGAAAACGCCATCCAGATCCTCACCTCGATCACCAACGGACTTAAATATTTTTTGGCGGCGATCGCCGCGCTGTCTTTGCTGGTGGGGGGCATCGGCATCATGAATATCATGTTGGTGAGCGTGCGGGAACGCACCCGTGAAATCGGTTTGCGCAAAGCGGTGGGCGCCAATCGCCGCGACATCGAGCTGCAATTCCTTCTGGAAGCGATCATCGTGACCTTTTTGGGCGGTCTGGCCGGCATCGTTTTCGGGGCGCTTATTTCCTATCTGATTTCCGCCGGCGCGCATCTCTTGGGCTACACCTGGGATTTTATCGTTTCCTTGCTTTCGATCGCTCTGGGCGTCGGCGTTTCTCTCCTGATCGGGCTGATCTTCGGCATCTATCCGGCGGTGAAAGCGGCGCGGCTCGATCCGATCGAGGCCTTAAGACACGAATAATCGGATGAAATTTTCCAGCACAATCAAGATGTCGTATCGGGTGATGCGGGCCAACAAAGTCAGGACCGGCCTGACGGTTTTGGGCATGGTGATCGGCATCGCGGCGGTGATCGTGGTTTTTTCAGCCGGCGAGGGCATCCGCGGCCTGATCCTCGGGCAGGTCGAATCATTCGGCACCAATTTCATCCAGGCCGAGGTGCGCCTGCCCAGTTCCAAGCAGGGCACGGCCAAAGACATGCAATCGGGCCAGGCGATGGCTATGGGCGTGCAAGTGACCACCATGAAATTATCCGATCTGGAAAAAATCGACAAACTGTCCAATGTCTCCGGCAGTTACGGCGGCATCCAAGGACAGGCGCAGGTATCGTTCGGCAACGAGTTGCGAAAAGTGTATTTTCTGGGCGTCAGCGCTTCGTTTTACGGCATCGACAACGGCGAAATCGACTCGGGCCGGTTTTTCGACAAGAACGAGGACGACTCGCTCGCCCAGGTAGTGGTGCTCGGCAGCAAGGTCAAGGAAAAGCTGTTCGGCGACATCGATCCTCTGGGAAAATCGGTCAGGATGCATAAATCTAAATACCGCATCATCGGCGTGATGAAACCGCGCGGCACTTCCGGCATAATGAATATGGACGACTGGATATTCATTCCGGTAAAAACCGCGCAGAAAAAAATCCTGGGCATCGACTACGTCTATTATATCCTGTCAAAAGTCAAAGACCTGAGCCGCGCCGAAGACACGGCGGAAGAGATCCGCGCCATACTGCGGGAGCGGCACGGCATCACCGATCCGGCCAAGGACGATTTCCGGGTTTCGACGGTGGCGGAGCTGATGTCGATGCTCGACACCATCACCGGCGCGATCACGCTGCTCCTGCTCGCGATCGTTAGCATCTCGCTCGCGGTCGGCGGAGTCGGCATCATGAACATCATGTATGTAGCCGTTACCGAACGGACGGCTGAAATCGGACTGCGTAAAGCGGTGGGAGCGAAATACCGCGATATCCTGAATCAATTCCTGATCGAGTCGGTGATGATCACGCTCGTCGGCGGGGTGGTCGGAGTCGTCATCGGCGTGGCGCTGTCGGCAGCTCTGTCCTGGCTGGCGAACAGTTATTTCAATCTCGGCTGGCGCTTCGCGATCCCCTTAAGAGCGTTTGTCGTTTCCCTCGGCTTCTCGGCCCTGGTCGGCCTGGTGTTCGGCGTCTACCCGGCCCGGAAAGCCGCCCGGCTCGAGCCGATCGCGGCGCTGACTTCCGAGTAGCGGGCCGCATCCATATCACTTGATAAATACCGGCTGATAATGTTATAATTTATCATTATTAACCGGATATTTTTTATGTTTGAGCTTTCAAAATCAAAGCATCCGGATCTGGCGCGTCTTTACGGCCAAGCCAACGCTATTTATGAGAATCTGCCGGCGGTAAAGCGGGCGCGGCGGCGGGCGGTAATGATCACCATCTTCAAGACCGGCGCGGCGGTTTGCCTTGTGATTTTGGCGGTAGCGGCGATTTTCGTCCTTTATCATCTGGCGGCCCTGCGTACGATTATTTCGGGCACGGTTGCCGGCAAAGACAATCTGCAGGCCGCCGCCAATCATATCCGCTCAGAGGATTTCGCTCCGGCCGCCGTTGCCGCCTCTTCGGCGGAGAAGAATTTCAGGGAGGTGGGCGAGGCCTTGGCCGGATTGAACCGGGCGGGCGCGGCGAGGAGAATCGGCGCGGTCAGGCAAGAGATCGACAATCTGCAGTATCTGGCCAAGACCGGGGAAATGCTCGCCAGAACCGCCTCGCTCGGCGCGGAATTCGGCCTGGAACTGAAGGGGCTGATCGAGCCGGAAAAAAAGCTTACCTACTCGAAACTGTCGCCGGAAGAGAAGAAAAGGATCCTGGGAAAAATTTATCAAAGCGCGCCCGAGCTCGCCGGCATCAAGGCCAACCTGGATCTGGCTTCGGCCAACCTGGCGCAGGTGCGGTTTACCGGTCCGTTCTTTCTCTTGTCCGGAAAAATAATCGAACTGAAAAACATGCTCTCGGTCGGCTCCGAGATGCTTGACCGGGCGATTCCGCTCTCGCAGATCATTCCCGCCCTATCCGGCTATCCGGAAAAATCCACCTTTTTGGTTATGCTGGAGAATAGCGACGAACTGCGCCCGACCGGCGGCTTTCTGGGCACTTACGGGATACTGGAAATAGAATACGGCGATATCAGCCGTTTCGAAACGCATGACATCTATCATCTGGATATGCCGGTGAAAGATAAAGTGAACATCGAGCCGCCCGCGCCGCTCAAGGCCTACCTGAATCCCAAGTGGTATATGCGGGATGCGAACTGGTCGCCCGACTGGCCGGAGAGCGCCAGACAACTCGAATTTTTTTACAACCTCGAAAATTCGCTCTTGCCGCCCAAGGACCAAATCAATAATTTTTCCGGGCAATTCGCCGGCGTGATCGCCATCACCCCGAAATTCGTCACCGACCTGCTCTCGCTCACCGGGCCGATTCGCCTGGGAGACGAGGCCTATACCGAAAACAATTTTACGGATCTGTTGCAGTATAAGGTCGAGAAAGGTTATATGATTCTCGGAGTTCCTTCCTGGCGCCGCAAGGAAGTGATCGGTGACATCCTGCGCGAATTGAAAATCCGCCTGCTTGATCTGCCCGCTTCTTCCTGGCAGTCGGTCGCCAAGATCATCGACAATAATCTGCAGAAGAAAAATATCCTGATTTACCACCGCGATCCGGCGGTCGAGGGTCTTTTGAAAGCGCAGGGCTGGGCCGGCGAGCTGAAACCGGCGCGCGGCGACTATTTGCTGCTGGTCGACGCCAATATGGCTTCCTTGAAAACCGATGCGGTGATCTCGCGGGCGATTCAATATGAATTGTCCGAGCGCCCCGGCGGCCTGTTCGCCAAACTGTCGGTGTCTTATGCCCATCGCGGCGAAGTCGACTGGAAAACCTCGGCTTACAAGGACTATGTGCGCGTCTACGCGCCCAGGGGCGCAAAATTGATCAGGGCCGGAGGCGCGCTGCGCACCGCAGTCGAGACCGGGGAAGAACAGAACAAGACCTTTTTCGGGGTGCTGATCAACATCGCTCCCGGAGAAATCGGCCGGCTAGAACTCGAATATAAACTTCCGGATTTTATCTATGACGACCTGAAACGGACCGGCGATTACCGCCTGTTGGTCGAAAAGCAGCCCGGCAGCAGAGTGGAGGAACTGACGGTTGACCTCGCCCCGGCGTCTGATATAAAATCCTATGATCCGGTGGGTTTTTCGGCCAGCCGTCCCGGTAGCCGGCAAGTCCGCTGGCAGACCGATCTGGAGACCGCTAAAGAATTCAGTATAAATATTTCAAAATAATATGCTAATTAAACGGATCGGAATCGACCTGGGCACCACCTACACTCTGGTGCACTTGCCTAAGAGGGGAATCATCATCAACGAACCGAGCGTAGTGGCCATTTCGGCGGCCGACCGCAAGATTCTGGCCGTGGGCAACGAGGCGAAGGACATGCTCGGACGCACTCCGGATTCGATCATCGCCCTGAAGCCCCTGAAAGACGGCGTGATCGCCGACTACCGCGCCACCGAGGCGATGCTGCGCTATTTCATCAACAAGGCGATCGGCGGCGTGCGGCTGTTCCGTCCGGAGGTGATGGTGGCCGTGCCGGCCGGCATTTCCTCGACCGAAAGGCGCGCGGTGATCGACGCCACCATCGCGGCGGGCGCCAAAGCCGCCTATATCATTAAGGAACCGGTGGCCGCCGCCATCGGCGCCGACATCCCGATCGGCTCGGCCTCCGGCCATATGATCATCGATATCGGCGGCGGCACTTCCGAAATGGCGGTGATCTCGCTCGGCGGCATCGTCTCCTCGACCTCGGTGCGCGTGGGCGGCAACAAGTTCGATTCGGCGATCATCGATTTCATCCGCCGCAAATATTCGCTCTCGATCGGCGAGCGCACGGCGGAAGAGATCAAGATCAATATCGGCTCGGCCCTGTATCTCGAAAACAAACTGACCATGGAGATCCGCGGCCGCGACATCATTACCGGCTTGCCGCGCTCGATCACCGTCACCTCGAACGACGTGACCGAGGCGCTGCAGAACGAGCTGGAGGCGATCATCAACGCCGCCAAAAAGGTCCTGCATGAGACGCCGCCGGAATTGTCGGCGGACATCATGGACAAGGGCATGGTGCTCTCGGGCGGCTCTTCGCTTCTCAGAAACATCGATCAGCTGTTGACCCGCACCACCGGCGTGCCATCCTACGTAGCCACCGATTCGCTTCTGTGCGTGGCCAAAGGCACCGGCATCGCGCTGGAAAATCTCGACTCTTACAAGCGCAGCATCCTGGCGACCAAATAATTTAAAACGTAAAAACTAATAATCAAAAATTTTTCATTTTGATTTTTGCATTTTAATTTATGATCATCGGCATCGACGCTTCGCGCGCCAATCGAACTCACAAGAGCGGTACCGAGTGGTACTCTTATTATCTTATCAAAGAATTGTCACGGCTTGATTCCGCCAATCAGTATGTCCTTTATACCGACGCGCCGCTTGCCGCCGACCTGCTCGATCTGACCGGCGGAAAAACCGGAGCGGATGAAGCGGCCCGCGGTTCGGAACAAAAAATCAAGAGCAGCCACGGAAATTTTCGGGCAAAAATTCTCAGGTGGCCGTTCAAATACCTCTGGACGCAAGGCCGGTTGTCGCTGGAGATGCTTTTTTCGCCGCCGGACGCGCTGTTCGTGCCGTCGCACACCCTGCCGTTCATCCACCCGCGCCGTTCGATCATCACCATCCATGACGTCGGTTTCGAGCGGGATCGCGGGCTGTACCGCCAGGGGTCGATGGGCCCCAGCGGCAAACAGCGCCGGCGGTTTTTGAACTTTCTGGTGCGTCTGTTCACCCGCGGCAAGTACGGCGCGAACCTGCTCGACTATTACAGCTGGTCGACGATTTTCGGCCTGAAGCAGGCGGCCAAGATCATCACGGTTTCTAATTTTTCCAAGGATGAGATAATCGAGATCTACCAGAAAGAAATGCCGGTGAAAACCGACCTGCAGTCAAAAATCGAGGTGATTTATAACGGTTTCAACGAACAGTTTTGCAATTTTGCGGCCGATACTCCGGCGACCCGATCGGTCCTGGCAAAGTACGGCATTGAGGAGCCGTATATTTTTTATGTCGGGCGGCTGGAACGGAAAAAGAACATCGCCAATCTGATCGAGGCCTTCGCTCTGCTTTTGGAGCGCAACGGCGGCATCCGGCACAAGCTGATCTTGGCCGGCGACGCCAGCTTCGGCTACGATGAGATCAAATATATGGTGAATCATTACAATCTGGAGGGCAAAGTAGTGAAGACGGGCTGGGTGGACGAAGGCGATTTGCCGCACATCTATCGCCGCGCGACCGCTTTTATTTTCCCTTCGCTTTATGAGGGTTTCGGCATACCGCTTTTGCAGGCCATGGCCTGCGGGGTGCCGGTCGCCTGCTCGAACGCCGCTTCGATTCCGGAAGTGGCGGGCGAAGCGGCGCTGTATTTCGATCCGCATAATCCCCAGGAAATGTCGGTAGCCATCGAAAAAATCGTTACCGACGCCGCATTGCGTCAGGACTTGGCCGAAAAAGGTCTTCGCCGGGCGGCGAGCTTCGGCTGGAAACAGGCGGCGCAGCGGACGCTGGAGGCGATAAGTTCAACCGGAAGAAAAACTGCCGATGAAAAGAACGGATAAACAACCGATCGTCCCGAGAGCGATTGCCGCCGCCGGCTTGCCGGTTCTTTTGCTTATGCTGCTTGCGTTCCGGGGAGGCGAGGGCGATGTTTCCGGCAGGGAGCGGGTTTTCGATGACGAAGTTCTGATCAAATTTCGCGCCAAGAACGAATTGACGGCGCGCAGGACGCCGGAGACGCTCGACCGGGGCGAGTATCTGTCGTGGCTCAACTCGAGGGCCGACATCGAGTTCGCCGAACCGGATTTTTCATACCGCGCCTCGATCATTCCCTCCGACTCGTATTATAACAGCCAGTGGTATCTGAAAAAAATCAATGCCGCCGCCGGCTGGAATTATCAGAACGGCAGTCCGCGCATCGTGATCGCGGTGATCGATTCCGGCGTCCAGATCGACCATCCGGACCTGTCCGAAAATATCTGGACCAACCGGCGGGAAATTCCCGGTAACGGCGTAGACGACGACGGGAACGGTTTTATCGACGACTACCGCGGCTGGGATTTTGTCGCCAAAAACAACGACCCGAACCCCAAATTTGAAAACGACTGGACTCTGGACGGCGCAACCCACGGCACCTTGGTCGCCGGCATCATCGCCGCCGCCGGCAACAACGCCGCCGGCACCGCCGGCATCACCTGGCGGGCGCAGCTGATGCCGCTCAGGGTCTTGGACGGCCAGGGACAGGGCAGGGCTAATGACGTGATTAAGGCGATCGATTACGCGGTGGCGAACGGCGCCGACATCATCAATCTGAGCTTCAACGGCTTCAATTACAGCCAGGGAATGAATGAAGCGATCAAGCGCGCCTATGAAGCCGGCGTCATCGTGGTCGCGGCGGCCGGCAATGAGCTTGCGGGCGGTTCCGGCGTTTTTTTGGATAAAAAACCGATGTATCCGGTCTGTAACGACGGTTCCAGGGGCGAGAACTGGGTGATCGGCGTCGCCGCCACCGACGCGCTCGATCAAAAAACCAGCTTTTCCGCTTACGGTTTCAATTGCATCGACCTGGCCGCTCCGGGCGTCGGTATCTTTTCCACCAGCTTTTACGCGCCCGGCCGGCGGTACCAGGGAAAGAGCATGGACAAATATTACGACGGTTATTGGTCCGGCACCTCGGTCGCCGTGCCGCAGGTGAGCGGCGCGCTGGCGCTGCTGCTCGCGGCCGATCCGGAGGCGAACCGGCAGAAAATCATCCGGCTGCTGCTCGATAACACTGAAAATATCAGCCGTCTGAATCCGAATTATCTCGGTCAGCTGGGGCGGGGACGGCTTAATCTGGAGGCCTCGCTCGAAAAGGCCGCCGATGATTTTAATTCCCGCAAAGTAAAATTGCTGATGACCGCCGCCGGGGGGAAGGCGGATATTTTAAAAATCGCCAATTTCAGCGGCAAGGAAGAGTTGAGGTTCGCGGCGGCCGACAAACGGGCCGCCTGGTTGCGGCCGGCCGCGGGCGACGTGAACGGCGACGGCCTGGCGGAAATTTTAGTAGGGCAGGGCGCGGCGGCCGATCCGGCCGTAAGGATTTATTCCCAGTCCTCGACCACTCTCAGGCAGTTTTTGGCTTATGACAAGAATTTCCGCGGCGGCGTGAATGTGGCCGCGGGCGACGTGAACGGCGACGGCCTGGCGGAAATCATCGTCGCGCCGGCCTCGGGCGGCGGCCCGCACATCAGAGTTTTCAATTACGCGGGAAAAGTCCTGGGACAGTTCATGGCTTACGGCAAGAATTTCCGCGGCGGCGTGAATGTGGCCGCGGGCGACGTGAACGGCGACGGCCTGGCGGAAATCATCGTCGCGCCGGCCTCGGGCGGCGGCCCGCAGGTCAGGATCTATGATTCGCGCGGGCGGCTGTTGAATCAGTTTTTCGCCTATGACAAAGGATTCCGCGGCGGCCTGGAGCTGGCGGCGGTCGACCTCGACAATAAGATCACCGGCCAGGCGGCCGAGATCATCGTCGGACTCGGGACGGGAGCGCCGCCGCAGGTCAGGGTCTTCGATTACCGAGGAGCGCTGCGTACGCAGTTCCTGGCTTTCGACCGCAAGTTCACCGGCGGGGTCAAAGTGGCGGCGGGCGATCTGAACCGCGACGGCCTGGTCGAAATCATCGCCGGCGCCGGTCCGGGCGGTTCGCCGCACGTCAAGATATTCGATGCCGGCGGTAAACTTATGAGTTCTTTTTACGGTTTCGAGGAGCAATTCCGCGGCGGGGTGAATCTCGCCACCCTGATTGCCCAGTAGGCCTGGATTATTGTATAATATAAGAGCATACTATGATCAACGATCAAAACAAGGACAACCGAGAATTGCTCGGGAAAAAGAACGCGCTGGTGATCGGCGGCGCCGGTTTCATCGGCTCGCATCTGTGCGATGAACTGGTCAAGACCCGCAACGTCGTCTGCCTCGACAACTACTCGACCGGCGAGGAAAAAAACATCGATCAGCTGCTGGCGGCTGAAAATTTCAAATTCATCCGCCACGACATCACCGAGCCGATCGACCTGGAAAAATTTCCGGAACTCGCGCCCTTCAAAATCAGTTATCTCGGGATCCAGGAGATATTTAACCTGGCCTGCCCGACCTCGCCCAAATATTTCAAAGACAATGTCGTGCCGACGATGCTTGCAAATTCGCTGGGAGTGAGGAATGCTTTGGAGCTGGCGATCAGATACAAGGCGAAGATGCTGCATTTTTCTTCGGCGGTGGTGTACGGTCCGCGCCGGAGCGAGGCGAGAATCAGGGAAGACGATCCGGGCCAGGTGGATATTCTGTCCGAACGGAGCTCTTATGACGAGGGCAAAAGGTTCGCCGAGACGATGGTGATGAATTACCGCCAAGCGCTCAAGGCCGACACCAGGATCGTCCGGCTGTTCCGCACCTACGGCCCGCGGATGAAGCTGGGGGACAACCAGCTGATTCCCGACCTGATTACGGCCGCGCTGGACGGCCGGGAACTGACTATCCCCGGAGGAGAAAATTTTTCTTCCTCCTTCTGCTATGTGAGCGACGTGATCGACGCCGCGCTCAAGATGATCTCCCGCGATCTCCCCGGGCCGGTCAACGTCGGCTCGGACCAGGACCTGCGGCTCGGAGACCTGGCGCAGAAGATTATCAAGACAACCGGCTCCAAATCAAAGGTCGTTTACGGACAGGAGGTCTTTTTTTACAGCATGCTCGGCCTGCCAGACATCTCGCTGGCGCGCGAAGCGCTCGACTGGATGCCGATCGTGACGCTTGAAAAGGGCCTGGAGAAGACCATCTACGATCTGCGCGCCAGCAAAGGGCTGATCGATTTTAAAAGTAATCAGTTATAGCATACGAAGCGATGAAAGTTATCTGCGTCATTCCCGCTTACAACGAGGCCGAGCGCCTGGGGCCGGTGCTTGCCGGGGTCGCGCCCAGGGTTGACTCCGTGGTGGTGGTCGATGACGGTTCATCCGACCGAACCGCCGAGATCGCGGCCGCCGCCGGAGTAAAGTGCCTGATCCATCCGATCAACCGCGGGCAAGGCGCGGCGCTGAAAACCGGTACCATCTACGCCCTCAAGCAGGGCGCCGGAGTTATCGTGCATTTCGACGCCGACGGGCAGTTCAGGGCGGAAGAAATAAAAAAAATGATCGAACCGATCCTTGCCGGCCGCGTCCAGGTCGTCCTGGGTTCCCGTTTTCTCGACCGGTCAAACTCCGGCGGCATTCCGCGGTTCAAGTCGCGGGTAATCATCCCTTTGGCGAGATTGTTCAACCGGTTTTTTTTGGGAGTAAAACTGACCGATCCGCAAAGCGGTTTCCGCGCGCTCTCGGCCGCGGCGACCGAAAAACTGGACTGGCGGCAAGACGGCATGGCGCATTGTTCCGAGATACTTTCTCTGCTGGCGCGTTCAGGCCTGCCTTTCGAAGAGGTGCCGATCACGGTGGTTTATCACCGCTTCGGACAGCGGCTCGGCGGCGGCATTAAAATCATCCGGGACCTGTTCATCGCCCGGCTGATCAATTAATAGACCGGTTACTTAATATATGTTGCAACAAATCATAGCATTAATCGTAGTCGCCTATTTTTTGGCCAGGTTATTCTGGCAGAAGCAAAAGGGGCAAATTGCGGCCGGAGAGTTCGTGTTCTGGCTGTTTTTTTGGCTTTTCTCGGCGCTGGCGATCGTTTCATTGAAGGCGATCGACCGGCTGGTGGCCGGCCTGGGGTTTTCCGCTTCCGGCATCCAGGTCCTTTTGTATCTGTCGATCGCGGTCTTGTTCTATCTGCTGTTCCGTCTGCGGCTGCGCCTGTCAAAGATGGATCAGGATCTGACCAAGATCGCCCGCGCCCTAAGCATGAAAGATAATTCAAAATAGATGTCGGCAAAAAATTTTTTGTTGGATTTCCTGAATTACGTCTTCATCATCCTGCTCGGCTTTCTGTGCCTGCTTTATTTCATCGATCCGGTGCGTTTCGAGCAGTTCGCCGAATTGATGCGGGCGCTGATTCCGCTCGCGCTTTTCGGCCTGGTTTTTCTGATCAAGTTCAAGCTGACGCGCAAGGAATTCGAAAACAAAAAAGAAGAGGGGTCGACCGACCTGGTTCTGTATCTGGATTATCTGGATAAGATCAAGGCCGACCTGATTTTCCTGGCTCTGCCGGCGCTGGTCCTGCTGATACCGCTTGTCGCCGCCGGCACGGTGACGGCCGCGGAAATAATCAGCGCCGCCGCGATAATGGCCGGTTTGTTTTTTTGGCACCGCTATCTCTGGAGCCGGGCGAAGTAAGGCCGCCGCTTAATCTACGTAAAAATCCGTTCATGGAATCCAAAAATAATCCGCCGAGCTTCTCCAAGGCGAAAAACGTTCTAAGGGTGGCGCAGGTCGTCTGCACCTTTCCGCCCTATCGCGGCGGCATGGGCAATAGCGCCTATCATTTTTCGCGGCTGACGGCCGCCGCCGGCATCGATACCACGGTCTTTACCCCCGCTTATCGCCGGAGCGAGGGGGAAAGGCGGAAATTCGCAGACGGCGATTCGTTCAAGGTTGTCCGGCTCAAGCCGGCCTTACAATACGGCAACGCCGCCTTCATTCCGCAGCTTTTGTGGCGCCTCAAGGGTTTTGATCTCATCCATCTGCACTACCCCTTTTACGGCGCCATGCTGCCGATCGTCCTGCGCAAGTTGTTCCTGGACCGCAAGACCCGGCTGGTCCTGCATTATCACATGGATTCGATCGGCTCCGGACTGAAGGGGCTGATTTTTAAATTGAACCGGATTCTAGTGCTGCCGCTCCTGCTCCGCCTCTCCGATTTCATCACCTGCGCCTCGCTTGATTATGCCAAAAACTCCGCCTTGACCGGTTATTTTGAACGCTATCAGGATAAATTCATCACCATGCCGTTCGGCGTTGATCCGGATATTTTCAAGGCGGTTGAAAAAAGGCCGTCGCCGGAGTTTGAAAAAAATATTTTGTTTGTCGCTACGCTCGATAAAGCGCATGACTTCAAGGGTCTCGGCGTGCTGCTCTTGGCGCTGAAATCGTTGCTTTCCGACCCCAATTGCCTTAAACAGGGGCTGAAGATTTCGCTCACGGTAGTCGGCAGCGGGGAAATGCAGGAGCATTATCAGACGGTCAGCCGTGAATTGGGAGTGGCCGATTCGGTAAGGTTCGTCGGCGGTCTGCCGCCGGCGGAGTTGGCCGGGGCTTATGGCCGCGCCGCTGTTTTCGTCCTGCCCTCGATCAATCAGGGCGAGGCCTTCGGCCTGGTGCTCTTGGAGTCGATGGCCTGCGGTACGCCGGTGGTAGCGAGCAACCTGCCCGGGGTCAGGAACGTCTTCCATAACGGCCGTGAGGGCTTGTCCGTGATCCCCGGCGACGCCAAGGATTTGGCCGCCAAAATCAAGCAGATTCTCCTCGATGAACGGTCGGCGCGGAGGATGAGCCAGGCCGGCATCGAACTGGTAAGGAAAAAATACGATTGGAATATCATCGGCGCGGAATTGACGCGTCTTTATTACCGGGCCGTCTATACCCCTAAAAAAAGCGCGTGAAGGTCTGTCTGATCAACAATTTCTATGAGCCCTTCGGCCGCGGCGGCGCGGAACAGGTGGTGGCTTCGCTCGCGGACGCCCTCGAATCGGCCGGACACCGGGCGGTGATAATAACGGCCGGACCGGAGCGAAACGGCCGCGAGGCGCGCGGCGGCCGGACGATTTATCGCCTGGCCGGTTTTAACTCGGCGATTTTCCGTCTCGGCCGCTGGCCGAAGTTTTTACGGCTGTGCTGGCACCTGTTCGCTCCCTTTGATTTCGTAACCGCGGGCAAGATCAAAAAAATCATCGCGGCGGAAAGAGTCGATCTGGTCTGGACGCATAATCTGCTCGGCCTCGGCCTGCTGGCGCCGCGGAGGATCAAAAAACAAGGCATCAAACACTATCACACCCTGCACGACCTCCAACTGCTTCATCCCTCCGGCCAGATTTTCTGGGGCAAAGAAAAGACCCTGGCTTCCGTCTGGTCAAGGGCTTATCAGGCGATGTCCAGGAGTTTGATCGGCTCGCCCGACCTGGTAATCTCGCCTTCCGGCTGGCTGCTCAAAGAGCACCTGGCGCGCGGGTTTTTCAAAGACAGCCGGACCAGGACGCTCCTTAACCCGGCGCCGGAAACGGCGGCCGGAACGGACGGCGCGCGGCGGCCGCGGACGCCGTTTAAATTTCTGTTCGTCGGCCAGCTCGAAAAACATAAAAACATCCTCTGGCTGGCCGAAGAATTTCCGGCCGCCGCCCCTCCCGACACCCGCCTGCTGATCGCGGGCGGGGGAAGTTTACGTCCGGCGCTTGAGGCGCTCGCGAAAAATGATCCGCGGCTCGAACTGGCCGGAAAAAAAAGCCGGGATGAAATTTTTACGCTGATGCGCGAGGCGGACTGCCTGATCGTGCCGTCCGTCTGCTACGAAAATTCTCCGACCGTGATTCTCGAGGCGGTCGCCGCACAGCTGCCGGTCGTGGCCAGCCGCATCGGCGGCATACCGGAGCTGCTCGGCGGGCGAGCCGAACTGCTGTTCATGCCCGGAAACGCCCGGGAACTCAAAGAGCGGCTTGCCTGGGTGATCGATAATTATCCGCGAGCGCTCGAGGCGGCGGCCGACCTCCGCCGCAAACTGCCGCTTTTGACGGCCGAAGAATATTTGAAAAAAATTTTATAAAACGCGGAAATTGAAAAACCCCGGCCTTGCGGTCGGGGTTTTGACGTCTTTCAGTGAAGCGTCGGCGCTTCATCGGATTCCGCAAGTATCGAGTTGAACACCTCGTCAAGAGTAGTCAAGGCCCCTCGCCGCGCTTCCAGCAGGTCTTTGACGCAGATGCTTTCGCGCAATCCCGAGTTGCGGATAGCGTCTTCGAGAGCGATCAGCTCTTCCTTGCAGATTCCCTCGGAGAGCTCCGGCGATTCCCTGATCAACTCGACGTATTTACGGCAGGCGCGTTTCGAATACATGCGGGTTGAGGCATGGCCGTGGTAATGAATGACGAGGTAATGATTCAAGTCCTGATCCAGACCGGGCACCGCGAACATGATCGGTTGAAAGATCATCTCTTCCTCCTTAGAGATAGAATGTGCGAAATATTTTATTTTATACTATAGCGATATTCGATTATTTTGTCAAGGAGTAACTGAAGACGTAAATTTCGCCGTTCGAAAACGACTGCCAGCGGTCGGAAGCGAACTTGGCCTCGGCTAAAATCCTGGGAAAGTCGGCCCAGTATTTGTTCAGGACGAAATAACCTTCTTTCACTCCGGCCAGATCAAGCGCCTGGCGCATGGTTTCGCGGCTCGGTTTTTTGTATACCATCGAAAGATAATATTGATAAAGCGGCCCGCTGGTCGGAATCGGGTAATAAAACAGGTCATTTTTGTAATAGCGGCTGAAACCGAATTCCCGCAGGGCCGCGGCGCTGGTCTGCTGGTTGGCAAGCACGATGTGGGCGCCGGAAGCGTCCTGTTCGATCCAGCGGACCGCCTCGATGTCGGCGGCACCGATCGACAGGCCGCGGGAATTTTGATATTTATCAAGTCGCGGGTAAGTGAAGTACCAGGAGGCGAGGAGGGCGAAGAGACCGAACACCAGCCAGGCGGCTTTGAAGACCCGCCCGCGCGCGGCGATCGCGGAAAACAATCTTTCCAGGGCGGAGATGATGAAAGGCGCCAAAAAAAGCGCGGAAAGGACGAGCAACCGCTCGGCAAAGTCGCTGCGTTCATATTCCACCAGATAGCTGAAGGGCAAGAAGCGGGTCAGGAGCGCGGCGACCGCCAGACCGGCGGCTATGGACGCGCAGGCGGAAAAGTCCCTGAACCGGCCAGCGCGGCTCGAAAGCCAAAGCCCCCAGACGGCCAGCGTGGCGACCGCCAAGGGCAAATTATAATAAAAAAAGTAAGCGAAGTTGGACAGGAGATCAGACCGGCCGGCGAGCGAAGGGCTGATCCAGGAAACGATTTGCGCCAAGGACCAGTTGCCGGAGCGATCCGCGCCCGGCTCAAGAAGATAAAAAGCAAGCGGCAGACCTAGGGCGGCGGCCGAGAAAATCAGATAATCGAAGACGCGCCGGGCGCCGGTCGCGATATTATTCGGCCGGCTGCTGCCGGCCGCGAGCAAAAGCGCCGGAAAGCCGGCGAGCGGATGCACGGCCATGGCCGCCAAAGCCAAGGCCCAGACGAAAATCAGATTTTCAACGTTTTTTTCGCGCAGGGCGGCCAGCAGGGCAGCCAGCAAAAAAAACAGGGCGAAATTGTAGGGCGTGGTGAAGGTCAGAAAGGGCAGGGGGAAGGCGAACAGAAAGACCAGCCAGGACGGCTTGAAATTTTTAAAACGGGCTGAAATTGTCCGGTAGGCGAGCGGCGGCAGGAACAGCGCGGCGGCGACCGGCACCAGCAGTTGCTGCGTCCAAAACAAAGACAGGCCGAGTAGGCGCCGGAAAATCATCAGCAGGCCGTAGTGGCCGAGGTAGTAGAAATGCTTTGGCAGAACCAGTCCCCGCTCGGCGATTATTCTGAGCGTCGCCTGGTGGACGAAAAAGTCGTAGCCGAAACCCAGACGGTAGACGAATATTATCACCGACCAGCTGAAAAATGCGTGCAGGATCAGAAAGAACGGTTTTGCCCGGCCGAGCCGCAGGTTGGCGTATAGCAAGACCGAAGCGGCGAAGTACAGATAAAATATGGACGAGGGAAGCGCTTCCCAGGGCGAGGTGATCGGTTTTTCGGTGCCGCCCGAATAAAGGATCCAAAGACCGCCGGCGAATACCGCCAGATAAAGAACGGCCGCGCTCGCCGTCCATAGCGACTTTTTGTCCGGCGACAGTTTTTGATTATCCGGTGTCAGGGCCGCGGCCGGCGGCGGAGCTGAATTGTGTTTTTCGGCTGTTTTTTGTAAGATGATAAAGACGGCCGCCGCCAAGACCGCGGCCGCGATTACCGCCGTCCGCCCCAGATCGAACAAATAATAGGTAAGACCGCTGACGGCGGTGAGGATCGCCAGGAACAGCAAGACCTTTTCGACAAAATCCAGCGGATCGATTTTCGATAATTTCATAGTAAAATTGTATCATGCCGGCCGAAAACAACACAAATTACAGCCAAAAGACCCTGCGTTTCATCATCCTGCTGGCGCTCATGAGCGGTTTCTTCGTGATGAGCGGCCTGTTCAATTATTATTCCCAGGCGGACGGATTTACCAAGTGGTCCTCGCCGGACGAGACGGCGAATTATTTTTTTACCCGTCTGTATGCCGGTACCGGCGGCCTGACCGCGATCGAGAAATACAACCAGATCGCCTCGGACATCATCCACCCCCGCAGTTTCCGCTCCGACCTCGGCGTGCTCAAACCGGTCAGTTTTCTGGGGATGATCCTGATCTACGGCAAGTTGGGCGCGCTCACGAGCATAAAATTGATCCCGTACTTCACGCCATTTTTCGGCGCGCTCGGCATCCTGTTTTTTTATCTTCTGGTCAAAGAGATTTTCGGCCCTTCCACCGGCCTGGTTTCGGCCGGATTGCTCGCCTTTTTCCCGCCCTATTTTTATTACTCGAGCCGCAGCATGTTCCATAATGTTCTTTTCGTCGTTTTGCTTGTTGCCGGATTTTATTTCGCGGTGGCGATGTGCAAGAAGGATCGGATCATCGCCGTCTCGGACGAGGATGAAAAGGCGCTCCGGCGCAAGGTTTTCCTGGCTAAAATAAAAAACGCGGTGCCGCGGCTGATCTTTCCGGCGCTTGCCGGCCTCTGTTTCGGCGGCGCGATCATCACCCGCACCTCGGAACTCTTGTGGCTGGGGCCGGTTATGTTCTTCGCCTGGCTGTTTAATTCGCCGCGGCTCGGTCTGGTAAAGATGATCGTGCTGGTTTCCTTCATCGGCTTCGCCGTCGTGCCGGTCTTGTCCTGGAACAGCACTCTTTACGGCGGCCCCCTGAATTCCGGCTATCCGCAGATGAACAGTTCCTTGACCACCCTGGCTTCCTCGGGCAAGGGGCTGGTGCAGACGGTGATCGATGCCGATCTGACCCGGCAAAAAATTCTTTGGCATAAGTTCGTCGATACGATTTTTTATTTCGGCTTCGACGCGAAAAAAAGCGTCAAAGTGTTCTATCGTTATTTTTTCCAGATGTTCCCCTGGCTGTTCGCCGCGGCATTTTTCGGCGGCGCCGTCTTTTTGGTCGATTTGCGGCGGATGCGCGCGCGCCAGATCCTCTTTATGTTCTGCTGGCTGGCGGCAAGCACGGTCTTGCTTTTTTATTACGGCAGCTGGGATTTCCACGACAATCCCGACCCGACCCGCATCACCATCGGCAATTCCTATACCCGCTATTGGCTACCGATCTATCTGGGGGCGATTGTTTTCGCCTCGCTCTTGATCGTGAAGGTGACACGCCTGGCCCGCTATCGCTGGGCAATCGACTCGCTCCGGCTGTTCATCGTGGGCGTAGCGGCGCTGCTCTCGCTCAAATTCGTCCTGTTCGGCTCGGAAGAGGGCCTGGTTCCCACCTATCTGAATATCCGGGCCGCCCGGGCGGAACAGACCGCGGTTTTGGCCGCCACTCCACCCCAGGCGGCGATCATCACCCGCTACCACGACAAAATCCTTTTTCCGGAGCGGCGGGTGATCGTGGGGCTGTTCGACGACGACCGGATGAACGCCGAATACCGCCGGCTGCTCAAATATATACCGGTCTACTATTACAATTTTGCCTTCCGGCCCCAGGACCTGGAGTATCTGAATACCGCCAAATTGCCCAAAGTCGGATTGCAGCTGAAACCGGCGGCGAAAATCACCGGACAGTTTACGCTTTATAAATTGTTCGCGACTTCGACCGTGCCGGTCGCGACTTCGACCGATGCCAGAAAACAAAACAAAAAATAAGATCATCGGCATCGACGCGCGGCTCTACGGCCCGGTGGGCAAGGGCCTGGGGCGCTACACCCAGGAGCTGGTCGACAACCTGCTCGAACTCGACCGTGAAAACCGGTACGTGATTTTTTTGCGCCGGGACAATTTCGATCTGCTCGCGGTTGACGGCGTGCGCGTGCGCAAGGTGCTCGCGGACGCGCGCTGGTACACCCTGGCCGAACAGCTGACCCTGCCCTGGCTGATCGCGCGCGAGCGGATCGACCTGATGCACTTTCCGCACTTCAACGTGCCGATTTTCTGCCCGGCCGCATTCGTGGTGACCATCCATGACCTGATACTCCTGAATTTTCCCACCGCCCGGGCAAGCACCCTGGGTCCGGTTTTATACAAGATAAAAAACGCCGGCTATCGGCTGGTGATCTCGCGCGCCGTTTCGCGGGCCAAGAAAATTTTCGCCGTTTCGCAATTCACCAAGGACGATCTGGTCAGGCATTTCAAGATCGACGCCGAAAAGGTGCTGGTCACTTACGAGGGGGTGGCCGATTTTGACAAAGCGGCGGCCGGTGATTCTCCCGAAGCCGGGGAGAAGCTGCTCGGGCGCCTCGGCATCAAGAAAAAGTTCCTGCTCTATGTCGGCAACGCCTACCCGCACAAGAACCTGGACGGTCTTTTGAGGATCTTTTCGGAACTGATAAAAAAACGGCCGGAGTTGCAGCTGGTGCTGGTCGGCAAAGATGATTATTTTTACGAGCGCCTGAAAACCCTGGCCACCAAGCTGGGTCTTTGGCGTCCGGACGCGGCCGGTCCGGTGGTTTTTGCCGGGTATCTGCCCGACCGGGAGTTGAAATTGCTATATTCACTGTCGCTCGCTTATGTCTTTCCCTCGTTTTTCGAGGGCTTCGGTCTGCCGCCGCTCGAAGCGATGGCCGCGGGGCTGCCGGTTGCTTCCTCCGACCGCACCAGTTTGCCGGAAATCCTCGGACCGGCCGCGCTCTACTTCGATCCGGACGATCGGGAGCAGTTTCTGTCCGCCCTGGAAAGGATCAGTGAGGACCAGGCGCTTCGCTTTGAGCTGGTCCGCGCAGGGAGAGAGCAAGTGAAAAAATACAGTTGGCGGGAGTGCGCCCGCCAAACCCTGGAGATATATAATCAACTCTTAAAATAAAAAAACCACAATTTTTTAACTGTGGTTTGATGGACTCAATTAGCTCTTTGAGCTTTTGCTTTTGAGCTGGCTCACGAAATCCTTCTCAGGATTCCTCCCTGACTAGCGCTTGCGTTCGCGGAAGTGAATGAACATCCGCGTGCCAAGAACCGGCAAATCGCTCGGCTCGTCAAGGAACTTGAGCTCCATCAGACCCTCACCCGCCGTCTCCCTGATAAAATCCAGGAGGATGAACTCACGGCCTTCGTCCGTGATTTTTTTATTCACCTTGACGGTGAACAAGGCGGTGCGTCCGAGATCGGCTTCGGTGATGCCGTAGAAGATCCTGGTCAGGATCAGTTTCTTCGGCACCTCTTCGCCGCGCTCGTTGCGCGTGAGGATCAGATGGTTCTCGGGGTTGACGGCTTCGAACACCTGTCCGTTCTTCCAGTGCGTCGGCACCGACACCAGTCCGGCCGCACTCGGGAAATCGTGCGCGTCCACCTTGTTCATGTACGCCGACTGCTTTGGCACCTTGCAGAGTACGTGTTCCACCTGCTTCAACGTCAGATACTTGGCCATTACCGTCCTCCTATGAGGGAATTAGCACTTAGGTTGACCTAAGCGCCTGAAGCTCAATTTAAGCGTATGTAAAATGTGCAATATTATATAATATCATAATATTAGATATTTGTCAATATTTGGCTTAATTATGGTTTTTTTGGTATAATAAGTAAGACAAATCATTACTTACCCCATGCAAAATACTCCGGAGCGGCTTAGTCCGTATAATCTTTATAATCGGGATGGTTTCCGCGCCTCCCGTTTTGTCGTCGACCTGAATCAGGCGATGAACCAGGGCCGGGCGAAACTGGCGGCGCCGAAACGGGAGCAGATGGCGGATTATCTGCAGGGCTTTTTGGCGGGCGCGGAGAAGAAAGAGAGCGGGGTTTTTCCAAGGATCAATCCGTCCGATAAAATAGCGTCGGCGTTCAGGGCCCTGGCCGGAATATCCGGCCGATTGAAGGAGCGGTTCAAAAAAAGCAGGCAGGGATCGCCCGATCTTTCGCTTGCGCCGCTTGAGCCGGTGATAATCGACGATGCCGGAGCGGAGACGGAAACGTTTGTGGCGGCCGAACCGGAGAAAAATCGAAATCCGGCTTTTTTGATTTTCCCTTTGGTTTTATTGATTCTAATTTTACCCTTAAAGACCTACAGCTACTACCGTTCGCTGGTTGAGATAAGGGATCGGGTGTTCGAGGATTCGAAACTGGCGCTCAATCAGATCGGCGCCGCCGGAGCGTCGGCCGCTAAGTCGGACTTCAACCAAGCGGGAGAAAAATTCGGCAGCGCGGTCAAGCAGCTCGAGCAGGCGCAGGATGAGACCAGAAGCATAAACGAGTTGCTGCTCTCGCTTGCCGGCCTTTTGCCCGGCCGCGAGACCCGTTTGGCGGCCGCAGGGCCGGCGATACTCGAGGCGGCTGAATTGAGCGCTTCGATCGGCCGGGAAATATCCCTGGCGGTCGGCTCGCTTTTGTCCGCCGATCTGAAAAACGATCTGCCGGCCGCGATCGCGGGCTTCATCGACCACGGCCGCGAAGCGGCCGGACGATCCGAAGACCTGGACGCCAAACTGAAAGAAATCGATCCGGCGGCGCTTCCCGACCGGTACCGCGATAAATTCATCCTGCTTCGTGAAAAATCGCGACTTTTGAGCGGCGGACTGGCAGAACTGTTTGAACTGGCCGAGCGGATCAACTCGGCCGCCGGCGCCGCCGGCCTGAAGCGGTACCTGTTCGTTTTCCAAAATAACACCGAGGCGCGCGCCAGCGGCGGTTTCATCGGCAGTATCGCGCTGCTCGATTTCGAGAACGGCCGTCTTAAAAACGTGGAAGTGCCGGGCGGCGGTTCCTACGACACCGAGGCGGGTTTGCGGGAAAAAGTAATCGCGCCGGCGCCGCTCTGGCTTTTAAATCCCTTGTGGCATCTGTGGGACGCCAACTGGTGGCCGGACTGGCCGCGTTCCGCCGCCAAGATCGCCTGGTTCTACGAAAAGTCGGACGGCCCGACCGTCGATGGCGTGATCGCCGTTACGCCGCAGGTATTGGAACAACTGCTGGCGGTCATCGGGCCGGTCGATCTGACGGCCGATTACGGCGTGATCATCGACAAAGACAACTTCCTGCCGGTGCTGCAGGATTTCGCCGAGCAGAAGCCGGGCGTGACCACCAAACCGAAAAAGATCATCGGCGCGCTCCTGGAAAAAATCATCGCGACCCTTCCCGGAAAATTGGACCGGCAGACGATCATCGGACTGCTTGACGGTCTGGACGACCTGCTCGACCAGAAGCAGATCTTGCTCTATTTCAAAGACCAGCCGCTCGCCGCCGAAGCCGCTCGCCTCGGCCTTGACGGGCGCGTCAAAGATACGGAAGGCGATTATCTGATGGCGGTGAACTCGAATATCGGCGGCGGCAAGAGCGATAAACACATCCGCCAGACCATCACCCATCGGGCGGAAATCGGCGCCGCCGGCGAAATCATCGATACGGTAACGATCAAGCGGGAGCACACCGGCGACCGCAGCCAAGAGTTCAGCGGCGTGCGCAACGTCGACTGGCTGCGGCTCTATGTGCCTTTCGGCAGTACGCTCATTTCCGCGAGCGGCTTCGTGCCGCCCGACAAGAAATATTTTTCCGAGCCGGAACCGGACTGGCTCCCGGACACGGACCTGGCGAATGAACGGGCGGCGCAGACCGACCAGGGCAGCGGCACCAAGATTTATGACGAATCCGGCAAGACGGTCTTTGCCAACTGGTCGATGATCGATCCCGGCCAGACCGCGGTCATCACCTTCAAATACCGCCTGCGGCAACGGCTCAAGATAGACCGGGGCGACACCGGATTCGCGGCCGGATTGCTGGGCGGGCGGGAAAAAGATTACTCCGCCTATTCGTTGCTGGTGCAGAAACAGCCGGGCAGTTCGGATTCGACCGTCGTAACCTCGGCCGTCCTGGCCGCCGATTCGCCCTTCAGTTCCGTTCCCGCCTGGCGTTATCCGGCCGGCGCCGCCGCGTTCGCCCGCGACCTGTGGAACGCAAGCGCCGTACTCGATACGGACAAGTACTGGGCGGT
>JAJYMT010000061.1 GCA_021786695.1 bacterium | reverse complement strand
AACGACGAGCCACGCGGAGCGTGGAAAACCCTTTTGGATTCTGGATTCGGCGGGGGGAATGCATTAGTGTCGCGCCTTCGGCGCGACCCCGCTTTGTCCGTTTCTTCTGATTCCGAATTTTGGCGGAAGGAGAGGGATTCGAACCCTCGATACCTTGCGGTATACGCGCTTTCCAAGCGCGCGCCATCGACCACTAGGCGACCCTTCCGAATATTATCAAATTAATAATCGTTTAAATTTAATTCCTCCTTTAAATCCCTTTATTTCCAATTCGCGTTTGGCTGCTTCGGCTCTAGTTGAATAACTTTCTGAATAAATTATTTTCCAGGGACGATATCCCTTGGTTACTCTCACCTTGCCGGAATTATGTATTGCCAGTCGTTTAATCAAGTCCTCGGTATGACCGATATAATGTCTTTGCTTAGTTATGCTTTGTAAAATATAAACTTGGTACATAATAAGCTTTCTCCCGCGGGCGCCCCGCTTAAGCGGGGCTGCGGGATCCCGCTCCGCGGGACAAGCGCGCGCCATCGACCACTAGGCGACCCTTCCATATTTTTGTCATCCTGAGCCCCGCATCTTGCGGGGCGAAGGATCTATGATATATCTTACCTCTTTAAAGCCAATTCTTTTGCAAACAGTCCAACTTCCTCATCGTCAATACCATAGTCCTTGAATAGTTGCTTGCTTAAATCGATGAGTCCGGAATTTACTTTTTTGATCAAATCCAATTTTTTATCTCTTTTCCAGCCCTTAATTTCCTTCTCTCTGTTTATCGCCTCGATAGAATATTTATACTCTTCATAATACAACAAGTCATTCAGATTATATTTTCTCGTGAACTCCGAGCCCAGTCCGTGTTGATGTTCTATCAATCGTCTGATTAAATTATTCGTTACGCCGGTATAATAAACGGTGCGATTATAATTGCTTAATATGTAAACGAAAAACTTATACTCCTTTTTCATTATTTGTTCGTGTGGAAAATATTATAGATCCTTCCTCCGCTGACGCGGAGTCAGGATGACAAAAAAAGAGGTACGCGGAGTCAGGATGACAAAAAGTGAAACTTTTACTTCAAATGCCGGTTGATTATTGACTTAATACCTTCGGTCTTCACGCCGTCCGGACCGGTGAAATCCTCGAACGGATAGGCGCCGGGAACGATCTCGCCGTTGATGAACGAAGTCGGCGTGCCGTTAACGTTGAAGGATTTGGCTTCGAGCATCTCGCCGGTGATCTTGTCCTTGTACTTCTCCTGAAACAGGCACTGGTCGAATTTGACGGTATCGAGCCCGAGCATCTTCGCGTCCGCCTTGAATTGCGTCTCATTCAGGTTGCCGGCCAGATTATCGGCGAAAAGTTTGTTGTACATCTCCCAGAATTTTCCCTGCTCGGCCGCGCACTCGCTCGCGATGGCCGCCTGCATCGAGTAAACATGGATGCTGGTCAGCGGATAGTGCCTTAGGGCGACCACCACCTTGTCGCCGAACTCCTTTTTCGCCTGCTCGGTGGTCTGGTAGAACTTGGCGCAGAACGGGCATTCGAAATCGTCATAGATGATCATCTTTACCGGAGCGTCGGCCGGACCCCAAAGATGGTCGTCCGCACCGATCGCGCGCACCGGCGCCACCTGGGCCTGGTCGCTCTTGCCGACATCGACATTATCTTTCGCGGTTCCCTGTTTTTCGGCAGGCGCGGCGGTCTTTATCTCTCTATGGCCGAACAGGGTGAAGCCGATGGCGACCAGGACGGCCGCGAGCAAAAGATAAAACAATAGATTCTTATTGAACCGATGCAGGAGATTGCCGTCTTTCATCTTGTTTGTGCGCCAGCCAAAAGGCCGGCAGTTAATTATTTATAAAGAGGGTTTTTTCAGATGAAAATCAGTCGCCAGCTGGAATTGGTGGCCGACGCGCAAAATTATATTCTCGCCGAAACGCGGACCGATCAGCTGCAGGCCGACCGGCAGGAGTCCCGCCCCGCCGTCGGCGGGGGCCGCGAAACCTGCCGGGATGGAGATCGCCGGCAAGCCGGCGAGCGACGGCGAGGTGACGAAAATATCTTCCAGATACATCTGCAAAGGATCGGCGGCCTTTTCGCCGATCTTGAACGCCGGATGGGGCGAGGTCGGCGTCAACAGGCAGTCAACTTCAGCGAGGACCCCGTCCAGCTCATCTTTGATCTTGGTCCTGACTTTCTGGGCCTGGAGATAATAGGCGTCGAAATAGCCGGCCGAGAGGGCGTAAGTGCCGAGCATGATGCGCCGTTTGGCCTCGGGTCCGAACCCCTGGCCGCGGCTTTTGGTATAGACCGAGGTGATGTCGTGATTGCCGTCTTTGGCCGAATAGCCGAAACGGATGCCGTCGTGGCGGGCAAGATTCGAACTTACCTCTGACGGAGTAATGATATAGTAGACCGGCACGCCGTATTTGGTGTGCGGCAAACTGACTTTGACGAATTCCGCCCCCAATTCTTTCAGTTTGGCGATCGCCTGATCGATCAGATCGCTCACCCCTTTGTCCGTTCCCGAAGTGAAAAATTCTTCCGGCAGACCGATCTTCAAACCGAACAGATTCTCTTTCAGCTCGCCCTCGTAGTCGGGCATTTCGCGGACAACGGCCGTTGAATCAAAATCGTCCGGACCGGCGATCGCCTGTTCGACCAGCGCGGCGTCAAGAACCGTCTTGGCGATCGGACCAGGCACGTCGGTGGAACTGGTCATGGCGACCAGACCATAACGCGAACCGAGTCCGTAGGTGGGCTTGAGGCCGGTGACGCCGCAGAAGCCGGCCGGACAGCGGATCGAGCCGCCGGTATCGGTACCGAGGGCGAACAGGCACAGGTCGGCCGCCACTGCCGCCGCCGAGCCGCCGGAAGATCCACCCGGCACCCGCGCGAGATCCCAGGGGTTTCTGGTCGGGCCGAAAGCGCTGTTTTCGGTCGAGGCGCCATGGGCGAACTCGTCCAGGTTGGTCTTCCCCAAAAGCACCGCCCCGGCCGCGCGCAGTTTGCTGATGATGGTCGCGTCGTAGGGCGCGATATAGTTTTCCAAAATCTTCGATGAGGCGGTGGTGCGCACGCCTTTGGTCAGGATGTTATCTTTGGCCAGATACGGGATGCCTAACAGCGGAGCCGCCTGTCCTGAGTTTGTCGAAGGGCTTTCCCCTTTCGCGCGCCGTTCGTCCGCCTGCTTCGCCTCCGCCATCGCCTCTTTTTCACAAACGGTCAGGCAGGCGTTCAACTTCCCGTTGGCTTCTTTGATCGCCAGCAGGCAGTCGCGCGTCAGATCAACCGAAGTGATCTCTCCGGCGATTAATTTCTCCTGGGCCTGTTTTATTGTTAGTTCGTTAAGCCGCATAACACACAACGCATAACACGTAACGTTAATTCATAATACTCCAAAGCATCTTGCCAATTTTATCATTCAGGTTTAACGCTAAATTATATTCTTCCTTGGTAATATAATTTTCTTCCCAAGAAAAGAATAATAAATACTTTGATTCTTTCAGTGAACCATAAGACGTTTATAAAAAATTCTGATAAACCTTACAGTTATCCCCCCTTCTCCTTGCGTATCCTTCTATATAGTTTAATACGATTGAGATCGCTGCTCTTCTGATTTGTGATGTAACTCCGTATACTTCTTCTCTCGGAAATTTTTTTGTTGATTTATAGATCAACTTAGCGTATCGATGCATCGTTAGCTTTAGTTCGTCGTGAAAATTCATGCGTTATGCGTTATGCGTTTCACGTTACGCGATTATTCCAGTACTCGTTTAACTTTCACCTGCCGCCCTTCCAGTTCCGGCGCCTCATAGAGCGCCGCTTCGCGCTCCGTTTCCGGGCAGTCGCGCACCCGGTCTTCGCGCCAAACATCGACCAGTCCGGTCACTTGCGCGGTCGGCTCTACCCCCTCGACATTCACCTCTTTAAGTTGGTCGATGTAGTCCAAAACCGCCGAAAGCTGTTCGCCGTATTTCAAAAGCTCTTCCTCGGTCAATTCAAGGCGCGCCAGTTTGGCGATGTGTTTGATCTCTTCTTGCGATAACTTCATAACAAGTAATAAAAAACAGGGGTTAGCCCTTTTTTTCTCTATAAATTCTAACTAATTACCACCCCTTATGTCAACAGCGCGATGAATTGCTTTTCGTCGATGATTTTGACCCCGAGCGACTTCGCTTTATCCAATTTGCTGCCGGCCGCTTCTCCGGCGACTACGTAGGATGTCTTTTTGCTGACCGATTCGGACATCTCCCCTCCGCGTTCGCGGATCTTTTGCTTGGCCTCCTCCCGCGTCATACTGGCGAGGCCGCCGGTCAAGACAAAGATCAGCCCTTGGAATTTTTGGTTTTGAGCAGCGGCTTTCGGGATGATTACATTAACTCCGTTTTTTTCCAGTTTATCCAATAATGCTAAATTTTTTTCGTTATGAAACCAATCGTAAATGCTTTTCGCCACGATCGGGCCGACGTCAGGCAATCCTTGCAGATCTTCCAATTTCAATTCCTGCATTCTTTTTGAAAATTGAAGAATTGAAGAATTGTTTGCTTCCGCCTTGGCGGGGCTCCGCTGTGGCGGGAAAAATTTATTACTGGGGACTGAAAATTCCTTCGCCAGAAGGATCGCCGTTTCTTCCCCGACATGATGGATGCCGAGACCGTAGATGAAACGCGCCGGTTCCAGCTGTTTTTTTGCCTCGATCGACTTGATCAGATTATCGGCTGATTTTTCGGCAAACCGCTCAAGCGGCAGCAAGTCATCGATGGTCAGGCGGTAAATGTCGGCGATGTCGCGAATCAAACCCTCCTTCAGCAGTTGTTCGATGATTTTCGGGCCCAGGCCGGGAATGTCGGCGGCGGTTCTCGAGGTCCAATGTGCCAAGCCGCGGAAAGTCACCGCGTAGCAATCCTTATTGGAACAGCGGAGCGCCACCTCGCCGGCCGGGCGCTCGATCTTCGATCCGCAGATCGGACAGCGGACGGGCGCCGCGATTTTTTTAGCGGCGGCCGGGCGCAATTTCTTGAGCACCTCGACCACCTTCGGAATCACATCGCCGGCGCGTTCCAAAATTATCGTGTCGCCGATACGCAGGTCCAGCCGGTCGATTTCGTCAAGATTATGCAGTGTCGCGTGGCTCACGGTGACGCCGCCGACGCGCACCGGCTCAAGCACGGCGATC
>JAJYMT010000020.1 GCA_021786695.1 bacterium | reverse complement strand
TCGAACCAGGCGGAAACTTTTGGAATTATTTCAATTACCGGCAGGGCGCGCGCGGTTGCGCCAAAGCCCATCACCGCCACCGTCAATTCCCTGCCGCGGATGAAGTGTTCCAGTATTACCGACGGGCTGTGCTTAAATGCCTCACTGACCCCGTCCACCAACTCCGCTTCATCGCCCGCGATGGAGATACCGACCGAGGAACCGGCATCAATCGGTTTTATTACGAGCGGCAAACCGATCCTTGTGATCAAATCGCCGGTTGAATATTTATCGCCCCTAATGATTAAAAGGTCGTCTGCGACCGCCAAACCGGCGTCTATTGCCACCAGTTTGCTTTTCGCCTTGTTCATCGCCAGAGCGCTTGCCAGACAATAGGAAAAAACATAAGGCAGGCCGAGCAGATCGAGCAGGCCCTGAAGCCGGCCGTCCTCGCCGTAAGGGCCGTGCAACGCCGGGAAAACCAGGTCGAATTTACCTGCCGCGGCGTCATTAAAAAACCGCGCCAGATCATCTTTTGGATCATAGCGGCTTACCAGGTATTTATCCTTGTCGAGCGCGTCGAAAATTTTGTCTCCGGTTTTCAGTGAAACCTCGCGTTCATTAGAAACGCCGCCTGCGAGCAGGGCGATTTTTATCTTGGTCATAAGTTTTAAGAGAATTTATGCTTGAGGGGGCGGAAGTGGTGAATTTTTTTTACCGGGAAGGATCGATTTCAATTTGCCCATCGTCTGGTCGTTCGAGAAAACCAGTAGATAAAGAATCTCCAGGATGCCGACGGTGTTTATTACGAACAAAACCACGAACCACACCTTCTCTTTCCGGCCGGCGGCCTTCCACAGGGCCAGTCCTTTCCAGGCCATCGACCAGGCGACGACCAGGAACAGCCCCAGGGAAAAATCCTGCCAGGAATTGATCAGTTGATCCATAAATTTAAGTTAATTATTTAGAGATTTTTTTGATTTTACCCGGCAGATATTTTTGCAGGGCCTTGGGGATGGCAATCGAACCGTCCGCAGCTTGGAAGTTTTCCATAATAGCGATCAGGGCGCGTGAAACAGCGACCGCCGTGCCGTTGAGCATATGGACGTAGTGTTTTTCGCCGTTTTGGTTGCGGTATTTGATATTCAGTCCGCGCGCCTGGTAATCGGTACAGTTGGAGGTGGAGGTGATTTCCGCCCAGTCACCCTGCCTGCCGGCAGGCAGGCCATCTTGTCCTTCCTTGTTGGGTTTACCGGGCATCCAGGCCTCAAGGTCGTAAGTTCTGGAAGATGGCGCGCCCAGGTCGGCGGTGCAATGATCAACCACCCGGAACGGGATTTCCAGGCCTTCGAAAATCTCTTTTTCGATCTCCAATAATTCTTGATGGGCCTTCTCGCTTTGATCCGGCAGGCAGTACTCGAACATCTCGATCTTAGTGAACTGATGCACGCGAAAGATGCCCTTGGAGAATTTGGTATAACTGCCTGCCTCGGTGCGGAAGCAGTGGGAAACCGCGACATACTTTTTCGGCAAGTCGGCCTCCTCAAAGACCTCGTTCATATGGTAACCGCCCATAGTGATTTCGGCGGTGCCGATCAACGACAGATCGGAATTCGCGATATTATAAACCTGGGTGGCGTCATCGCGCGGGTTGAAGCCGAGCCCCTCCAGAAGTTCCTGCTTGGCCAGGTCTGGCGTCACAAAGACCGTAAATTTATGTTTGATCAGTATCTCCAAAGCGTATTGGATCAGCGCGAATTCCAGGAGCGCCAGCTCGTTTTTCAAATAGTAGAATTTCGCGCCGGAAACCTTGGTCGCCCGCTCAAAATCGATCAGATCGAGCGCCGCCGCCAATTCTACGTGATCTTTGGGTGCGAAATCAAACTTGGTCGGTTTTTTGAACGTCTCGACCACCGGATTGTCGTCTTCGTTGTTGCTGACCACCACCTGCGGATGAGTCAGGTTCGGCACCGCGAGCAGCAATTCACGGTATTGCGGCTCGATCTGCGACAATTCGGTTTCAAGCACTTTTATCTCCTCCCCGACCTTCCGCATCTCCTCGATCTTTTCCGGCGTCGGCTTGGCTTTGGAAGCGGCGTTCCTTTCCGCGCGCAGGGTATCGATCGCCGTCTCGATCTTGCGCCGCTCCTTGTCGAGCGCCAACAGCCGGTCGATATCGACGTTAGCCAGACGATTGTTGCAATTCTGTTGCACCAGTTCCCAGTTTTCTCTTATGAATTTGATGTCGAGCATAAACGGTTTTGGATATGAGTATTTGATTTAACTTTTTTTGACCTCGTAGCCGTCGAAGTAGTCGTCTTGTTCGTCCAGTATCTTCACCACCTTGTATCTGCCCTTGGTATAAAGTTCCTGGCCGGATTTATAGTGGGTGAATTCCAATATCTGGACGCTGGCCTTGGGCCGTGTCAGCACCTCTCCGCCCTTGGTCTCGCGCAAAGGCAATTCTCCGTGGAGCCAATACAGGCGCTGATCTTTTTTAAGGAAGTCATAAACTTTATTTTCCGCCAATTGTTTCGGAATGCACTCTTCTATTTTTCTCCGGCCCTGTTCGTATTCCGAGATATCGCGGAGCGCCAGGTCGGGATTGAATTCGACTTTGATTCCCATATTTATCAACTAGTAATGATTTTTACGGTCAGGATAAGTATGATGGCGCAAGTCAGGATGACCGCCAGATAGGCGCCGAATCGGGCGAAAAATTGCGTCAAGTCGATGGTAAGTTCGAGTCCGGAGCCGGCCATACTATTTCTTGGGCCGAAGGAGCGGAAAAATCTGACATTCGCGCACCGGCCGGTTGGCCAAAAACGAGAACAGCCGCTCGGAAATGCCGAAGCCGCAGGTGGGCGGCATGCCGTACTCCAGCGCCTCGACGAATTCGTGGTCGAACATCTGCGCCTCGTCGTCGCCGGAATCGCGCAACTTCTGTTGTTCAGTGAAGCGCTCGGCCTGGTCGAGCGGATCGTTCAATTCCGAATAGCCCTTGCCCATTTCCGAGCCGGCCAGGATCACCTGGAAACGCTGCACCAACTCCGGATTATCCGCCATCCTCTTGGCCAGCGGCTCCATCACCACCGGAACGTTCAAGAGGAAGCCCGGACCCGCGAGTTGTTTGCGGCAGAATTTCCATAAATTATCGATCCCGCGGGTAATGTTGAAGCCGTTTTGGTCGTAATTGATCTTTAATTTTTTTAAGACCGCTTCGATCTGCTTCAGGTCGGCCGAGAGGATGTCGATGCCGGTTTTCTCTTTAATGATCCCGCGGTAATCATAGACCTCCCATTTGTTCCCCAGATCTATCTCAAATTTTCCGATGGTGAATTCAAGGGTGCCGAAGGTCTCTTGCGCCAGATGTTTGTAAAGTTTTTCCACTAGCCGCATGCCGTCGTTATAATCCGCGTAGGCCCAATAGAGTTCCATCTGGGTGTAGTCCTGCAAGTGCTCGTGGCTCAACCCCTCGTTGCGGAACTGCCGGCCGATCTCGAAGGTTTTTTCCAAGCCGGCGACCATCAGCCGCTTCTGCCACAGTTCGCCCATGGAAATGCGCAGATAGACGTCGATATCGAGCGCGTTGTGATGGGTGATGAACGGCCGGGCGTCGGCGCCGCCGGTGGTGTTTTCAAGCACCGGCGTCTCAACCTCCAGGAAGCCCTCTTTGAGCAGAAATTCCCTCATCGCCTGCCAGAAGCGGGCGCGTTTTATGATCAGTTCCTTGACCTCCGGATTGAACATGATGTCCAGGTAGCGCTTGCGCAACCGCTCTTCTTCGTCGGTCAGGCCGTGGAATTTGTCCGGCAGCGGCCGCAGCGCCTTGGCAAGCAGCCGCCATTCCGATGCCATCAAACTCCGCTCGCCTTTGTGGGTGATGAACAGTTTGCCGTCCGCCTCGATAAAGTCGCCCGCATCGATCAATTTCAAAAAATTCTTGTAGCCGTCCGGGCCGATTTCTTTCTTGGATACGGCCAATTGGATGCTGCCGGAACCGTCGTCCAGATGAACGAAGGTTAGGTTGCCGTGCTCGCGGATGCTGCGCAGACGACCGGCAAGGGTTATTTTTTTGCCGGCTTTTTCCAATTTGGCGAAGTCAGCCAGCGCTCCGGCCACCCGATGGCTGCGATTGGTCTTGGCCGGATAGGCGTCAATGCCTTGTTTTTTCAGTTCATCTAATTTATGGAGCCGCTCCTCGCGCTCAGATACTTTTTCACTCATAAATTCAAGCTAAAATTAGCCGCGGCGGCTAAGAGTTAATATACTATATTTTAGATTATTTTGGCGTTTTAGTCAAAGCGGTTTTTGATACAAAAAAGCCCCGCCTGAGCGGGGCCGGTATGGAAAAATCTATTCGATCTTGATGATTTCGTATTCGGTTTCACCCCTGGGGGTCACTACCTTCACTTTATCGCCTCTTTTTTTGTGGATGAAGGCACGGCCCATGGGCGACTCGTTGGAAATTTTTCCGGCCGTTGGATCGACCTCGTTGAAACTGACGATGTTGAAAATCTTGGTGCCGGCAAACGACTTGACGGTCACCACCGAACCCATGCCCACTTCTTTGGCGCCCTGCTCGCCCTTGACCACGGTGACGGTTTTTAAAAGCTGTTCCAGTTCGGCGATCCGGCCCTCGTTGAATGCCTGGGCGTCCTTAGCGTCCGAATATTCCGCGTTTTCGCTCAAATCGCCCAAGTCCTTGGCTATCTGTATTCTTTCGGCAATTTCCCGGCGGCGGGTTTTGGTCAGGAGTTCCAGTTCCTGCTTCAATTTATCATACCCTTCCTGGGAAATTATTTGGTTTGCCATAAAACGTAATTTTTTATTTACTATAGTGCTTAATATACAAAATTATTTGCCGGTTGGCAAGAGCGCTTGATCAGAGGATTGAAAATAAAAATATCAAGTAGCCGATGCCGAGCGGATGATTGAGGTAGGGACTGAAAAAATGAGTGACCGAAAGCGCCAATAATCCGGCCAGCAATCCGAATTTTAAATCCGCAAACCAGGGCGACTGATCGACGGCGGTCAGGCCGCGGACGAAAAGTTCATGGATAAGCAATCCGTAAGCGAGGATGCCGAAAACTCCCAGCTTGTACCAGATATCCAGCCAGCCCCATTCGAAGGCGTAAGTGGTAAACACGCCCCTGGACGGCGACAAAAGCTGGCGGGGATCTTTTGATTGATAGGTGACGGTCGAGCCGAAACCGCGCCCCAGATCGG
>JAJYMT010000057.1 GCA_021786695.1 bacterium | reverse complement strand
CCACCGCAAACTTTTGGTCATAGACGGCCAAGTCGGTTTCTCGGGCGGCGTCGGCATCGAGCAGAGGATGAAAGAGTGGCGCGATACCCACTTCATGATTACCGGTCCGGTGGTCAAGGAAATGCGCCTGGCCTTCGAACTGATGTGGAAGACGATCGAGCACGGACGCTATCAGAGATTCAAAAGGAATTGGCAGGAACTGGGCGAGTTCGCTTTCATCATCAATTCGCCGCGCTTCAGGCAAAGGCACATTTACCACGAATATATGCGGCGCCTGCGGCGGGCCAAAAAGTATATCTATCTTTCGAGTCCCTATTTCGTGCCGAGCCAGCGGCTTTTTTATTGGCTCGTACGCAAGGCGCGGGCCGGACTGGATGTGCGCCTGCTCCTGCCGGACGGCTCCGATTATGACATGGTCGGCGCCGCCGGCCGTTCATATTATCAGTTGCTCCTCAACTCCGGAGTGAGAATTTTTCATTATCAGGGCGGCAGAAACCAGGAGCGGATGCTCCATGTCAAAAGCGCGGTGATCGACGATTCGTGGGCGACGGTCGGAAGCGCCAACCTGGACAGCTGGAGTTTCGTCTATAATTATGAAGGCAATCTTATCTCTGCCAATCCGCAGTTCATCGAGCAGGTCAAACGGCAATTTTCGGACGATTTGACCGATTGTCTGGAAATAAATCCCCGCGAGTGGCCGGATCGGCCCCGACTTTCCAAATTTTACGAACTTCTAACCTGGCCGTTCCATTGGATATTATAAGAATCAGTTGCAATAATTTAGCTAAAATAAGATAAAACAATCGCCTTGATTTTTATCGAACTTTGGCTTAAAATAAACTCACGATTGTTAACAACTTTCCCTACTGTACGGACTAGTATGGTGCGGGATTTATTTTTTTATGGCAAACTTCACCCAAAAATTATTTCAAGCGAGCGGCCGGGCCAAGACCTGGCGGGTTTTTGTTCTGTTGATCCTCTTGACCATCGCGGCCGGTCTGGTGGTCGGCGGCTCCGGCTACAACCGGCTGTCGGACAAGATTTTTGCCAAGACCTCGGAGTCGGTGCGGCTGCCCAAGGTCAAAGAAGTGCCGTTTCGGCTCGGCCTTGATCTCTTGGGCGGGACCCAGCTCACCTACCGCGCCGACGTATCAGCCGTGCCGACTGCCGACCGCGCCAGCGCGGTCGAGGGCGTGCGCGACGTTATCGAACGGCGCGTCAACGTTTTCGGCGTGGCTGAACCGAACATCCAAACCAACTATTCCAGCGGCAATTACTACGTCTTGGTGGAACTTGCCGGCATCAAAGACGTGTCGCAGGCGATCAAGATGATCGGCGAGACGCCGCTTTTGGAATTCAAAGAAAAGAATACCGATAAAAGGGAATTAACCGCCGAGGAAAAGGCGAAGATGATATTGAACAATAAGGAGGCCGAAAAGAAGGCGACCGAAGTCCTCGGAAAGGTGCTGGCTAACGGCGATTTCGCCGCGCTGGCCAACCAGTTCAGCCAGGATGCCGGCAATCTGGGCGGCGACGGAAATAAAAAGGGCGGCGACCTGGGCTGGATCTCGGAAAAGGATCAGCCGACCGCCTCGGGCCTGGACTTAGCGGAAATTTTCAAAATAGCGCAAAAGGTGCCGGTGAACCAGACCTCCAAGGATTTAGCCAAGACCTCCAATGGATATGAAATAGTAAAAGTCGAAGATCGGCGGACCAAGACCGACAGTTTCACTAATGAGCCGCAAGTCGAGATCAAGGCCTCGCATCTTTTGATTTGTTTCAAAGACATCAAGAATTGCGACAGCGGTCTGACGCGCGAACTGGCGCTCGAAAAGATCAACAAATTGAAAGCGGAGGCCACTCCGAAAAATTTCACCGACCTGGTGAAGCGGAATTCAACCGAGCCGGGAGCGCGCGAAAAGGGCGGCGATCTGGGCTGGTTCGGGCGCGGCGCGATGGTGGAACCGTTCGAGAAGGCGGTCTTCGCGGCCGCCAAGGGCTCGATCGTCGGGCCGGTGGAGACGGAATTCGGTTATCATCTGATTTTCAAACAAGACGAAAGAAAAATCGAAGAGGCCAAGGTGCGCCACATCCTGATCAAGACCATGAGCGAGACCGATATCGTCGGCAACCAGCAGGACTGGAAAAACACCGAACTGACCGGCAAGTATCTCAAGAACGCGCAAGTAAATTTCAACCCGAACGACGGGTCGCCGGAGGTGTCGCTTGAATTCGACGACCAGGGTTCGAAGCTGTTCGGCGAGATCACCGGCCGCAACGTCGGTCAGCAGGTGGCGATATTTTTGGACGGCTATCCGATCAGTTCACCGACGGTGAACGAAGCGATCACCGGCGGCAAGGCGGTGATTTCCGGCAAGTTCGACATTACCGAGGCCAAGCTCCTGGCGCAGCGCCTCAATGCCGGCGCCCTGCCGGTGCCGATCAATCTGGTCAACCAGCAGACCATCGGAGCATCCTTGGGCCAGCAGTCGGTCGACAACAGTTTCAAGGCCGGTCTGATCGCCTTCGCGCTAGTGGCGCTGTTCATGGTCCTGTTCTATCGTTTCCCCGGCCTCTTGAGCGTTTTCGCGCTGGCGGTTTACGGGGTGATCCTTTTGGCCATTTTCAAACTCTGGCCGGTGACGATGACGCTTTCCGGCCTGGCCGGCTTCATCATGTCGATCGGCATGGCAGTCGACGCCAACATCCTGATCTTCGCGCGCTTGCGCGAGGAGGTCCATGCCGGCCGGCCGCTCGGTTCCGCGATCGAAGAGGGTTTCAAGCGCGCCTGGCCGTCGATCCGCGACTCCAATATCTCCACCCTGATCACCTGTTTCATCCTGATCCAATTTTCCACCAGCGTGGTCAAGGGCTTCGCGGTGACGCTTAGCTTGGGCGTATTGGTATCGATGTTTACCGCGATTTTCGTCACCCGTACCTTCCTGAAGCTGATTCCGGAAGGATGGCTGGAAAACAAGAATTGGCTGATCGGTGTTCATAAATAATTTGTATCGTATTTGTCGCACTTCTTGCCGGCTCCATTCGTTCGCCCAGCGCGCTCGCTCATTACCGATGCGGGCGGCCTCTCGGCTTTAAGCCGAACCGTGCCCGGCCGATGCGCATAGGCGCGCTGGCAAGAACGCGCCAAATACGAACTATACTATGACTAACTACAAAATCATTCAAAAACGAAGCATCTGGCTCGGATTTTCCGCCGCGCTGTTCGTTGTCGCGGTGATCGCGCTCGGCATCTGGGGATTCAAGTTCGGCATCGATTTTACCGGCGGGTCGCTCCTTGAGGTGAAATTTTTGACCGAGCGTCCGACCGTCAGTCAGACCGAGGATGCTTTGAGGAACGACACGGCGGCCAACCCGAGCGGCCTGGTGGTCCAGCCGGTGGGCGACAAGAATATGATTCTGCGCTTCCAAGACACGACCGAGGAGAAACACGCCGCGGTGCTGGCAACGCTCAATAAACTGGCCGGCGGCAAAGACGGCAAACAAAAGGTGGCCGAGGAGCAGCGTTTCGATTCGGTCGGCCCTTCGATCGGCCAGGAATTGAAGACCAAGTCGGTCAATGCCATCTTTTTCGTGCTGATCGGCATCCTGGTCTATATCAGTTACGCCTTCCGCAAGGTTTCCAAGCCGGTGGCCTCCTGGAAATACGGCACCTCGGCGCTGGTGGCGCTCGCTCATGACGCCATCATCACTTTGGGCGTGTTCGCGGTGCTCGGCCACTTCGCCGGCGTGGAGATCAATACGCCCTTCGTGGCCGCCATCCTGACCGTCATCGGCTACTCGGTCCACGACACCATCGTGGTCTTCGACCGCATCCGCGAGAATCTGCCGAAAAGCGACGAGGACTTCGAGGGTACCGTCAATACCAGCTTGAACCAGACGCTGGTCCGCTCGCTCAATACTTCATTGACCGTAATTTTGACTCTGCTCGCCGTTTTGATTTTCGGCGGCGCCTCCATCCGGCCCTTCGCCCTGGCGCTGACCATCGGCATCGGTATCGGAACCTACTCCTCGATCTTCGTCGCCTCGCCCCTGTTGGTCGTTTGGGAAAGGTGGAAAAGGCCAAATTAGTTTCTCGGGGATTTAGCAGCAAAAAATAAGCCGTTCGTTTTTATCATAGATCATAAAAAAGGAGGGACCGATGATTCCAGCCGTAGACGGTAGAATGGTGATCGGAAAAGCGTACGAGGAGGCATGCGCGATCGCCGACTTGGCCGACGGCCCGGATAAAGAGAAAGCAAAAAAGAAGTGGGCCAAACGGCACAAATTTTCCCGATTCCCCAGGGTGCTGTGCCGCGGTAACCCGGACGCCCGTGATCACTGCGAGGGATCCCACGATTTCGAAGAAATCTTGGCTCATCCGGGGCGTTACCGCGTCGATCCGTTATCCTAAAGGAGGCAACGTGGGAGAGCTGATCGCTTTCAGAAGGGAGGAGGAGATGAAGCGGGGAATTCTCGCAAGCATCTGGTGGGCCTGGGTGATCTCCACCCGCGGCCGCTACCACGACCTCTGGGCCGGCCGGTTCCATGCCGAGGCGCACAAGGTCTGCTACTTCCATTCGTAAAAAAACGGAGCGTCGAACCAGTCGGCGCTCCTTTTCAATTCCTCGTATTCAACGGCATACTTTTTTTAACGCTTCCCAATACCTTCTGCCGTTTTTGTTGGTCCTGACAAGATATACGGAAAATTCCGGCCCCTTGTATTCCGTCTCCACGCAGACCAGATACAGGGCACCGCCCGCGAAGTGCGGCTCCAGGCAGCCCCGCTCGACCGCGATGACCTCGTCGATTTTGTCCAAAAGAATCTTCGGCACTTGCCGGTCGGCGCCATGTCGCACGGACAACTCGCCGCAGGCGAGGTTATCCCACTTGCCGCCGGCATTCGGCTCGTGGACGGTGACTGTCTTGCCTGGCGGCAAGTAAAAGACCGGTTCGTCCGGCCGGGCAAGGATGTTGTCAACGGCGTTATCAACCCCGTTCGCGGTTACCGCCCCATTGTCCGCTCCCCAGGCCAGATTTTTTTTGCCGTGGGGAAAACATAAGATGAAAATCACCGTCAGGCCGATGAACCAGAACAGCACGAAATGTATGGCTCGTGGAAAAGAACGCTCCCGATTGCTCAAAATGCACCCCCTTGGGTTTCTGGAATATCGGTAAAGTTTAATCGTTTATTATTAACACTAAAGGCAATTCTTGTCAATCGGCGCCTG
>JAJYMT010000052.1 GCA_021786695.1 bacterium | reverse complement strand
TTTGTTCTTCCGCACATTCTGATAGCATTCTTAACCAATGTTTCGTTTCCTGCACTTCTTTCTTGCAAATGTGGATTTTATTTTTAAAATCCTTTCTCGAGCTGGCTGAATTTGCTTCCATATAATTAGCTCCTACGCTGGTTGATGAACGAACCAGTTGGTTGATAATCGGTTTTGTCACGATGTCTTGTTTGGTTATTTTACATAAACGAATGATATTAACGCCAAATTGGGCTGTTCTTTCCTCCAAATTATATTTATTATCCATATTTCAAAATTCAATCATTAAATCATTCACTCAAAATTCAAAATTCATACTTACCTCGCCGCCAGCGCCCTCACTCCCATATAAATCACGTTCGTATCCGCCGGATCGATATCTAAGAACCAGCCGGCGCGGGTCGAGGGCAATTTCTTGGTGGTCCAGGATTTGCCGCCGTCCGCGGTCTTGTAAAAGGTAGTGCCGGTGACGTAATAGATCTCCTGGTCGTTTTTGGGGCTGACCGCCAGCGCGTTGATCGTCGCCTTGTCGTCGGCGGTCAGCAATTCTATTTTGGTCCAGCTGTCGCCCGAATCATGCGATTTTAACAAACCGTATTTGGTGGCGAGAAACACCGTGCTGGAGCTTGAGTGCGAAAAAACGAGCGCCTGAAAGCCGTTGGAATCCTTGAAGTCCTTGAGGTTCTTCTCAAGCGATTCCCAGGTCGCCCCTTCGTCTTTGGAGCGATAAAGCCCCCGTCCGTCCGAGGCGGCCAGGAGCAGCCGGCTCGACTCGGGACTGACAAAAATTTTCAGGAACTTGCCGTTTTTCAGCCGATAAATCGCCGTCCAGCTCGCACCGCCGTCCAAACTTTTCAAGATGTCGCCGCGGGAGGTGGCCAGATAGACGACCTTGGTATTTTTTTGATCCAATGCCAGGCCGTTGACTTTGGCATTCAAGTCGTTGTCGGTATACATGATATTCCAGCTGCGTGCGCAATCGAGCGATTTGTACAATTTATTATCGATGGCCGTATAGATGGTACAGTGATCGACCGGGTCGACCGTGATGGCGCGCGGGATCACCCTGCCCAGCACTCCGACCCGCTGCCACGACTCCCCGCCGTCATAAGTGAAGAGCATGCCCTCATTGATGGCGCTGATATACATGGCGTTACGGTCTGCCGGATCACGGGCGATGGTATACAGATCGAAGCCGCCGAAACTCAACGCCCGTCCGCTCGCATTGGCGATTAGGGTCTTCTGCGCCCAGACATCGCCCTTGTTGACGCTCTTCCAAATGCCGCCGTCATTGAGGTTGGCTGCCTGCTGCCCCCCTCCGACTTTGATGGAACAACCGCTCGTTATCAAAACTAGGGTGGAAATTAAAACTACTAATGGCAATTTTAACTTCATAAATTTTTTTAAAAAGATTTATAATTTAAGATTTATGATTTAAGAAAAATTGAATTCCTAAATCCTAAATCTTAAATCTTAAATCGCCATGGCCACTTGCTCCAGCACCGACTTGGCGTTCACGTTGGCCCTCAGATACTCTTCGGCGCGCCTGATACTTTCGAGAAGCCGGACCGCCGCCGGCAGCCGGACCTGCCTGGCTTGGCGGGAGAGTTCCTCGAGCACGATCTCATGCTGGACCAGGTCTTCCTGTCCGAAATCAACCAGGATCAAGTCACGCGCCAGACCCTGCCAGACCTCGAGAATCTTGCGCGCGGTCTTGGCTGCCTCCTGGCCGCTCGCCTTTTCGCCCAGGACGGCGGCGACCGCCGCGAACCGTTCGTTCAGGTCTGGCGCGAACAGAGAGAAGAAGGACTTGGTCCGCGCCAGATATTTTTCGTAGAAATCCTTGTCTTCCAAAAATTTAACCGCCAAGGCCGGCCGGCCGAGCGCCAGGCGGGACAGGTTTTTGGCGGTACTGCGGTTCGCCCGGCGCTCCTTGAGCAGATAATTATAGATGATATCCGACTTCACCGGCCTGAACGCCAGCACCTGGCTGCGCGACACAATAGTCGCGGGCAACATATCCAGGTCGGTCGTTATCAGGATTATCACCACTTTTTCTTTCGGCTCCTCCAGGGTCTTGAGCAGGGCGTTCGCCGCCTCTTCATTCAAACTTTCAGCGTGCTTAATTATGCCGATCTTGTAGGAATTCAGGAAGGAGCTCAGGCCGAGCACCCGGACGAACTCGCGCACCTGGTCGACGCTGATGAATTTTTTGTCTTTCTCGCGCCGCAGCAGATGGAAATCAGCGTGGATGCTCGCTAGCGAATCCTCATCGCGCACCACTTCTTCGGCCAGATGCTGGCGGCAAGACGGACACTGCCCGCAAGGAAGCTCTATGCTCTTGCCCTCCATGGCCTTGGCGGAGGCGGGGCGGTTCTGGCAAAGCAAACTGTAGGCGAAAAAACTGGCGATGGTATGCTTGCCGGTCTTGGCCGGTCCGGCGAATATATAGGCGCCTGCGATCTGGTCTGCCGCCAAGCTCTTGGCCAAAAAATCAATAATATGGCCGTTCCCGATAACAGGCCAATTTAATTTAATATCTGGTTTATTCATGAGGTAATTATAACCTAAAAATAGATTAAAATGCAAAAGTTCAAAGAATTTTGAATGATGGATTTTGATTTTTGAATAAATCTTGAATTTGAATGTTTTAATTTTAAAATTCAGTCATTAAATCATTTGATCAAAATTTAAAATTCAAAATTTTAAATTAATAATCATGCTTGCATTTTTTGCCCAATCTTATTATAGTATAGCTATGAAATCCGCTTCACAACTGAAGAAATTTTTTTTATTGGCGGGAGATATCGCCGTCCTCTATCTGTCGCTATACCTCACCCTGCTTTTACGTTATCAAACACCGCCTAATGCGACGCTCTGGCAGAGCCACTTTTCCCTGTTCACGGCCGTGTTCGCCGGCTGGCTGATCGTGTTTTACATCTCGAATCTCTACGACCTGCGGCTGGCGGTCAACAACGCCCGCTTCTGGCAACTGTTCGGCAAGGGTTTGCTCGCCGCCGCCCTGCTCGCGGTCGCATTTTTCTATTTTCTGCCGCAAAACAACATCACCCCCAAAACCAACCTGGCGATCTATCTGGCGGTTTTCGCCGTACTCTTCGCTCTTTGGCGCCAATTTTATAACTGGTCGTTGGAAGCATATCTGCCGAAAAATTATCTGGCAATCATCGGCTTCGACCAGCAGGTCAAAGAGCTGGTCAAGGAACTGAAAGAGCGGGCCTCGCTCGGCTACCGCGCGGCTTTCATCATCGGTTCCGCGAGCGCCGGCCAGACGGAATTTCTCGGCACGCCGATTGAGAGTGATTTCAGCCGCCTGGCGGAATTGATCAGGGAAAAAAGGATCACCACCATCGTCCTCTCCTCCGATCCGCATGAATCGGCCGAATTAAGAAACTCCCTTTTCGCCTGTCTGCCGCTCTCGGTCAATTTCATCCGCCTGCCGCTCTTTTACGAAAATCTTACCGGACGCGTGCCGGTGAGCGATATTAATCAGATGTGGGTTCTGGAAAATCTCTCGGAAGGCGGCAAAATATTTTTTGACCTCGCTAAGCGGGCCTTGGATTTCTTGTCTGCCTTTATTTTTTTCGTCGCCACACTGCCCTTCTGGCTTATCATCGCGCTGATAGTCAAATTGGAAAGCCGAGGCCCGGTCTTTTTCGTCCATACGCGCCTGGGCAAAAACGGCATACCGTTCCGGCTCTACAAGTTCCGCACTATGCGCGAGGAGGGCAACGACCGTTCGCCCACCGCGGCCCAAGACAAACGGATCACCGGCTTCGGTTCGTTCTTACGCAAGACCAGGATCGACGAGATTCCACAGGTGCTCAATATCATGCGCGGCGAGATGAGCTTCGTCGGCCCGCGGCCCGAACGTCCCGAATTGGTGGCCGAACTCGAGCGTCAAATACCTTTTTACCGTGAACGGATGCTGGTAAAGCCCGGCGTCACCGGCTCCGATCAGGTCTCCGGCGAATACCACTCCCCCTCCTACGAAGACACCATCAAAAAATTGCAGTATGACCTTTTCTATATAAAAAACCGGTCCTTTTATCTGGATCTGTCCATTATCTTAAAAACTATTTATACCGTCCTTTCGCGGGGCGGGATATAAAAAATGGAACACCCAAACGGAGCAACGCCGGCCGTCAAAAAAGCGGTCATCACCGGCATCACCGGCCAAGACGGTTCATATCTGGCGGAATTTCTTCTGAATAAGGGGTACGAAGTGCACGGCATCGTCCGCCGGGCCAGCACCTTCCACACCGACCGGATCGACCACGTTTACAAAGATTCTCATCTGAAGGGCGTGAAATTATTCCTCCATTACGGCGATTTGTCGGACGGCAGCAACATAAACCGCCTGCTCGAAAAAATCCAACCGGCGGAAATCTATCACCTCGGCGCCCAAAGCCACGTGCGAGTCAGTTTCGATTTGCCGGAATATACGGGCGACGTCACCGGTTTGGGTACCGTCCGGTTGCTTGACGCGATCCGCGAGACCGGACTCAAAACGAAATTCTATCAGGCCTCCTCAAGTGAGATGTTCGGCAAGGCGCTGGAACTGCCGCTCAAAGAAACCACCCCCTTTTATCCCCGCTCCCCGTACGGCGCGGCCAAGGTCTACGCCTACTGGATGGTCGTGAATTACCGCGAAAGCTATGGCCTGTTCGCTTCGAACGGCATACTTTTTAATCACGAGTCCCCGCGGCGAGGAGAAACTTTCGTCACTAAAAAAATTACGCGCGGCTTAGCCAGGATCAAATTGGGAAAGGACGAAAAGCTGTTCCTGGGAAATCTCGACGCCAAGCGCGATTGGGGCTATGCCAAGGACTACGTGGAGGGGATGTGGCAGATCCTCCAGCACCGCCAGCCCGATGATTTCATTTTAGCGACCAACGAGACGCACTCGGTCAGAGAATTCGTCGAGGCGGCCGCAAAATATTTAGGCATGGATATCGTCTGGCGCGGCTCCGGTCCGGACGAAAAAGGCCTTGATGAAAAAACCGGCAGAACCATCATCGAGATCGACCCCAAATACTACCGGCCAGCCGAAGTAGATATCTTGTTGGGAGATTATTCCAAAGCGAAAAAAGAACTCGGCTGGGAGCCGAAAGTGAAATTTAAAGAACTTGTTAAAATTATGGTTGAAGCGGAATTAAACGGAGAAGCGGTCCGTTAATATTATTCAAAGACTATAAAATTTATTTAATGAAAAAAGCGTTTATAACTGGGATTTCGGGACAAGACGG
>JAJYMT010000028.1 GCA_021786695.1 bacterium | reverse complement strand
GACAGCCTGGAGCCGTCGGACAAGATAATGATCCACGGCTTTATCACCGCGGACGGAGCTAAGATGAGCAAGTCGCTCGGCAACGTGGTCGATCCTTTTATGCTGGTAGATGTATTTGGAACAGACGCGCTTCGTTATTATCTGCTCGCTGAATTTACTCCTTTTGAGGATGGCGATTTTACCATTGAGAAATTTGAAAAGCGCTACAACGGCGATCTGGCAAACGGACTGGGCAACCTGGTGGCGCGCGTCTCCACCTTGCTAGAAAAGAACCGGATAGAATTGGCACTCGCGGCGGGAAAAGACCGGAAATTGAAAGAAGCCGTCGCGGAAAAGATGACCGGTTTCAGATTCGACGAGGCGCTCAAGATTCTTTGGGCGAAATTGAAAGAGGGCGACGAGCTATTGACCGCCAAAGCGCCTTGGAAGATGACGGACGGGGCTGAAATTAAGGCGGTGCTTGAGCCGGTGGCGCAGGAAATTCTGGAGGTAGCGATCCTCTTAGAACCGTTTCTGCCCGCGACCGCAGAAAAAATCGTCAGGCAGTTCAGTGAAAAGGCAGTCAAGAAAGGCGAGCCGCTTTTTGCCCGCATCCAATAATAAATAAGCTAAACCGATGACTTTTATCGATATCATCCTGTTGACCGCTTTGGCCGGATTTGTCTTTTACGGCCTGTTTTTCGGCCTGGTGCGGACAGTCGGTTCCTTAGCCGGGCTGCTCGCCGGCGTCTGGGCGGCGGTGATGTTTTCCGAAATCACAGCCGATTGGCTTTCGAATCTGTTTCTCGGTTTTACCTCCTTTGGCCGGATCGTGACTTTTATCCTGATTTTCACCCTGGTTAACCGTCTGGTCGCTTTCGGCTTCGCGATGCTCGACCGCAGCTTCAATCTGCTGTCGATCATCCCGTTTCTGAAAACCATCAACCGGCTGGCCGGCCTGGTTTTCGGCCTGTTGGAAGGGGCGCTCGCCATCGGGCTGGTTCTGTATGTCGTTCGAACCCAGCCGATTCTGGGAACGTTGCTCGATCGTCAGATCGCCGGTTCGCAATTCGCGCCATATTTTTTAGCTTTCGTCGCGGCGTTGCAGCCGATTTTACCGGAGGTTATGGACAAGTTTAAATTCATACTTAACCGATGACCAGAATAATCAAACTGGACGGATCGAACAAAACAGAGGTGATCGCTTCTGTTTTAAAATATCTGCGACAGGGCAAAACAGTCGTCTATCCGACGGAGACCTTTTACGGCCTGGGTTGCGATCTGGAAAACGGGCGGGCAGTCGGGAAGATCTACCTGATCAAGGGCAGGGAAAGGACGAAACATCTGCCGTTCATTGCGGCCAGCCGGGCGATGGCGGAAAAATATGTCAAATTCAACGTGGGCGCCAAGAGGTTGGCTAAAAAACATTGGCCCGGGCCGTTGTCGCTCGTCTTGCCCGCGACCAAACCAGGCCGGAGAATACTGGGTCAGGCCAGCGGCGGCGTGAGAATTTCGAGCAATGATTTTGCTTCCGCTCTGGTGAAGCGGCTCGGCCGGCCGCTCGTTTCCACCTCGGCCAACCTTGCTGACCTGCCGGCTGCCCAAAGCGCGCGGGATGTGCTAAAATATTTTCATGGACGCAAGCACGCTCCCGACCTGATCGTCGACGTCGGACGGTTGAAAAAATCAAAGGGTTCGACCTTCATCGATCTGACCGGCAAAGAGCCGAAAGTATTACGGCAGGGAGACACAAAAATTAAAAATTTAAAATTAAAAATTTAAAATTAATGTATATAGATACTCATTGCCATCTTAATTTCAGGGCCTTCAAGGATGACGCCGACGAGGTAATCCAGCGATCGCTTGCCGGGAATGTCTGGATGATCCTGGTGGGCGTGGAAGCGAAAACCTCGAAGCGGGCGATCGACTATGCGACCAAATACGAACGCGGCGTCTACGCGGCCGTGGGCCTGCATCCGATCCATCTGGAAAAGCAGGAGGCGCAAGGCGAGGATTATGATTTCACGACCAGCGGCGAGGATTTCGATCATGACGCCTATGCGCGGCTGGCGTCGGCGCGCGAGGTCGTGGCGATCGGCGAGGTCGGCCTGGACTATTATCACCTGCCGCGCGGCGCGGAACAGGCGCGGGCCAAAGAAAAACAACAGCAGGCCTTTTTGTCGCAGCTCTCGTTATCCCGTGAAGTCAATAAGCCGGTGATCATCCATTGCCGCGAGGCGCACGACGATCTGCTGGCGATCCTGAAGGATTTCAAGAAAGAACATCGGGCAGAATTCGCGGCCGACCGGCCCTGGGGCGTGGTGCATTGTTTCTCCGGCGGCATCGACCTGGCCTGGGAATATTTTTCGCTCGGCCTGCTTATTTCCTTTACCGGACTGATTACCTTTAACCGGCAGTGGGATGAATTGCTGCGAAAAATCCCGAACGATAAATTTTTGATCGAAACCGACGCGCCGTTCATCACGCCAATACCATATCGAGGCCAGCGCAACGAACCGGCATATGTGGAAGAGGTGGCAAAGAGAATCGCTGAAATCAAAGGATTGTCAAAGGATAAAATAGCTGAAGTTAGCACAAAAAATGCAAAAAACTTATTTCGGCTATAAATTTTATAAACCCTTGACTTTTTTAGTGTAGTATTAAATAATTAAATTGAGCGGTGGAAAGCCGGCCACCAACCGAATTTTGGAATTACCAAAAAATATCGTAATCGTAATCGCAGAACTTAAAGGACAACGGCTGTCCCTTTTTGTTTTCCAAAACATATGGCGAAGCGGGAAGTGAAAAAAGACCATAGCGCGATCTCGGAAACAACGGCGCTGCTGGAAGCGGAAAAAAAGAAAGGCGTGCGCCTGGAACCGGAAGAAGAGTTGCCGGCGAAGCCGGAATTTCCGGAAATCAGCGGCCAGCGCGTCTGGTGGCAACCGGCGCTCGCGATATTTTACTCGGCCAGCGGTTGGATCTTGGCGCCGCTCCTTTTGGGTCTTTTTTTGGGCAAGTGGCTGGATCGCAGATACGACACGGCACCCTGGATTTTTCTGGCCACTACCATGATCGCCTTTTTGATTTCGATGTTCGGCCTGATCAGGAACGCGATGCGCGCCTTCAAGCAGATCGAAGGCGAGGATAAGAGCAAAGCAAAAAACGATGAAAGAGACGAATAGCGAAATAATCGAAAAGCCCGCGGCGGCCGAAGGGACGCAACTGCCGGCCGGAGAAGGGAATATCAAGACCGAGAGCACCTTGTTCGCCGAGCCATTGTTTCATGTCGGGGGCCTGAAGGTGACCAACTCTTTGGCCAATTCCTGGCTGGTGGTGATTATCGTCCTGATTCTCAGTATCGCAATCAAGCGTTCGATCAAGGCGGTGCCGCGCGGCCTGCAGAATGCGTTTGAAATGATCGTTGAGGGCTTTCTCGGATTGTTCGATTCGGTCACCGGTTCGCGCGCCAAGTCGATGAAATATTTCCCGTTGGTCTTTTCATTTTTCATCTTCATCCTGCTGTCCAATTGGATGGGGCTATTGCCCGGAGTCGGCTCGATCGGACAAGTGGTGGCGGAAGGGCGGGAAAAAGTGTTCGTACCGTATTTCCGCGGCGGTACCGCGGACCTGAATACCACCCTGGCGCTCGCGATCATCGGCGTGGTGGCGAGCCACGTCTTCGGAGTAATGGCGCTCGGCGCCTGGCATTATCTGAACAAGTTCATCAATTTTAAGGCGTTCCTGGAAATACCGAAAAAAATCAGGCAGGACCCGACGGTGCTGGTGGTCAATCCGATCAAGGCCTTCGTCGGCCTGATCGAGATCATCGGCGAGGTCGCCAAGGTTGCTTCGCTTTCCTTCCGTCTGTTCGGCAACATTTTCGCCGGCGAAGTCCTTCTGGCCTCGATGTCCGCGCTCCTGGCCTTCGGGGTGCCGATTCCGTTCATGTTCTTGGAAGTGATCGTCGGCATCGTCCAGGCGCTGATCTTTTCGATGCTGATCCTGTCCTACTTGACGATGAATACCAGCGCAGAAGAACATTAAATTTTTAATAGCTTATTTTGTCGGGCAGACAGCTTCGCTTCGCGAAAAACCCCGGCGAGGTTTTTCGCTGGCTTGCTCCTTCGCTCTCCGCCCGAGGCGGAACCGTGCCCGCTACGTCGCAAAGCCCGCTCAACTGTCCACCCGACAAAATAAAATAATTAATAACAAACAAATATGGAAAATGTAATGCTCGCCAAGGCCCTGGCCATCGGCATCGGCTCGATTGCTCCGGCCATCGGCATCGGTATGATCGGCGCCAAAGCGATGGAAGCGATCGGCCGCAACCCGGAAGCCACCGGCAAGATCCTGGCGCCGATGTTACTGGCCGCCGCTTTCGCTGAAGCGATCGCCATCTACGCGCTGGTGATCGCTTTCAGCATCAAATAAGCTAACAATCGTTAGTGATTTTGCAAACTGCTTCGAATTATTCTGTTCGGGGCAGTAGTAAGATTATTAAAAAGTTAAAAGTTAAAAATTAAAAGTTAAAAGTTCCAATTAACAGTTAAAAGTTTTAATTCTTAACTTTGGATTTTAAACTGCGACTTTGAACTTTGCACTTTTAACTTTTAACTAATTTTATGGACTCCCTAATCTCCACCTTCCACTTGGATGTAAAATTACTAATCGCCCAGATCATCAACTTCGCGATCGTTTTCGCGGTGCTGTATTTTTTCGCGTTGAAGCCGCTGTTCAGGGTGATGGCCGACCGAACGGCTACGGTCGAAAAGGGTCTTGAGGACGCGAAAAAAATCGAACAGCGGCTGGTCCAGGCGGAAACGGAACGCAATGAAATCATCACCGCGGCCAAGAAAGAGGCGGCGGCAGTGATGGAAAAGACCGCCAAGGAGGCGGCTCTGCGGCGGGATGAGCTGATTGCCCAGACCAAGGAAGAGATCGGAGCGATCATCAACACTGAGAAGGAAAAGATGCGCGCCGAAAAAGCGAGCACCTTAAAAGAGATCAAGGCGGAGGTGGCGGATCTGGTTGCCCTGTCGCTTGAGAAATTATTGGATAAAAAGCTGACCGGCAAAGACGACGCCGAGATGATTAAAAAAATCGTAAAGGATGTGAAATAACTTTATTGTCATTCTGAGGAGTAATCGACGAAGAATCTATAATACGTTTTAAGATATATTAAAGATCCTTCGCCATCGCTCAGGATGACAATAGAAATATGAAAATTTCAGCCAAACAATACGCCAGAGGCCTGTATGAATCGGTTGCACAGAAAAAAGCGGCCGATGC
>JAJYMT010000039.1 GCA_021786695.1 bacterium | reverse complement strand
CCCAAATATGAGAAAGAAAGGCCGGATTGGCTAATTTTAGAAAAAGTCATTTTTTGTGTTTGTTTTTGTTTTGTGTTTAAGTCCACATTTTTGTGGACTTAAGTCACTATAATGTAATTGTAGCAAAAATTAGCAAAATTGTCAATGAATATAGATAATTTATTTAATATTAGCAAGGATAAGTTTATTGTAGATTCTAAGGTATTTTTTAGCCGCCTCTCCCCAGGAAAAATCGGTATCCATTCCTTTTTTCTGTAATTTAAGCCATTTATCTGGTTTAGTAGAATAGGTATCAAGAGCCGATTTTAGTGCCTTTATAAGGTTTTTTTGCTTTTGTTCGAGGTAAGCGAAGCCGTTAAGTTTATTAACTGTATCGGCCAGCCCGCCGGTCTTTCTTACTACCGGAATAGTGCCGTACCGCATCGCGACCATCTGGGACAGGCCGCAGGGCTCGAATTGCGAAGGCATCAAAAATATATCAGAGCCAGCATAGATCAATTGGGCTAATTTTAAATCAAAACCAATTTTTACGAAAAATTTGTCCGGATATTTTTTTGCTAATCCAAGGAGTTTATCCTCAATATCTTTGTTACCGGAGCCCAGAATTACGAATCGGCAGGGAAGTTCCAGGAGAACATCATCAATCAATTCGAGGCCCTTTTGCCAGACCAGGCGCGACACCAGCCCTACTATCGGTGTTTTATTTTTTTGCCAGAAGGCCGCTTTTTCTAGAGCCGACTTGTTGATGGTTTTGTTTTTGATCGTTTTGAAGGTGTAATTTTGAGCAATCAACGGATCGGTGGCCGGATTAAAGAGTTCGGTATCGATGCCGTTTAAGATACCGGATAGGGATTTTTTTCGTTTCCTAAGAATTTTTTCAATACCGGCGCCCTGGTAGTGATGAAGGATTTCCTTGCTGTAGGTGGGGCTGACCGTGTTCACCAGGTCGGCGCCGAGTATCCCCTGCACCATGAAATTCAGATCGCCATTTTTGAGGTCGGCCCTGATCGACGGCAGGGTTGGGTCGATCTTGGTGAAACCGATGATTTCCGGACCGACCATGCCCTGGTTGGCCAGGTTGTGGATGGTGTAGAGGGTCCTGGTCTTGGAAAAAAACCGCTCGTTTTTGTAAACGGTTTTTAAAAGATCGGGAATCAGGGCAGTGTGCCAGTCGTGGCAGTGGATCACGTCCGGTTGCCAGCCGAGCGTTTTGATCGCGGCTAGGGCGGCGGCGGAAAAGAAGGCGAACCGCTTGATGTCGGCTGGGGTGCGCGTGTAACGATCGTGCGAACCGACGCGGCCGCCGCGGTATACTTCTTGACCGTCGAAAAAGCGGTGGCGCAACAGAATGATTTCAATCTTTTCCGGCCCCAGATAATGGTGCCAGACGGAAAATGTTTCTTTACCCCCGCCCGTCACGATCGTCAGCGGTTTGCCGATTTGCGCAACCGGAAATTTTTTTTGATCGATCGAGCCGTAGAAGGGGATGATGATTTTTATTTCCGCGCCCAGGCGTTTAAGTTCTTTCGGCAGCGCGCCGACCACGTCACCGAGCCCGCCTACTTTGGCGAGCGGCGCGGCCTCGGCCGCGGCCATCAGGATTTTTGGCTGTTTTTTGACCATGGTTTATTTTTCGCCGAGCCAGGCGAGGATCTTGCCGGCCGCGTCCGTATCCGGAAATTTTTCAACCTCCAATTTCAGATGCGGCAGCGATGACCTGCCTGCCTCTTTAAGATATTCCCGTTGCTGTCTGAGGTACCAGCCGGGTGCTTGCGCGATGCGCGCGTAATGCGGGTAGAGCCGGAGCCGGTCAGAGAGCCGCTCGGCGATGACTTTTTCGTCTTCCGGAAAAAGGCAGAGGATGATCTTAAAACCGAGTTCGGCAAGTGCTTTTTCGAGATCGGAGTAATCAATCTCCAGGCCGCGGTGCAGGCGGCCGTAGACGATGTCGGACAGGTGGAATTTTTCCACCAGCAAGTTTTTACCGGCGAGTTCTTTAAAAATGGCGCCGTAATGTTCGATTACCGCCCGGCCGTGCTCGCCGCCGAAAAGACCAAGGTCGCAATTAAACCAATGGCAGCCGTCCAGCGCGAACTTACTCCGGTTATACTTCGGTTCCAGGTAACCGTATACTTGCGACATGAGCCAGCTTTTACCGGAAAGCTCGGCGCCTTCAAAAATCAGGTGGTGCATGATCAGGCGATGATTTTTTTAATATCAAGCAGGTTGGAGGAATCGATCTTGAAATATTGCCAGGCGTCCTTGAGCGGCCCGCGGGTGAGTTCTTGGCGGTGGAAATCCGAGCCGCCGGTCATGATCATTCTTAATTCCTGCGCCAGGGCCTGGGCGTACAGTACGGCGCCGACCGAATGGTGGGGCGAGAGCGCTTCCAGGCCGTCGATGCCGGTTTTTTTCAGTTCGACGATCAGGTCTTTTTTCAGTTGGTTGTATCTGGCCGGATGGTTGAAGATCAGTTGTCCGCCCAGCCGTTTTTTCAGACGGACGATGCGCTTGAGATCGATGCAGGCATTGTGCAGTTTGGTGTTGCGGGTGTGGTAAAAATAATAGTGGATAATGTCTTCTTCGCGCGGGTGCGACAGGCCCAATTCATTTTTGATTTTTTTACGGTTGGCTGGTTCGGCCAAGAGATCGTCGATCAGATGGTTGATCGAGATATAATGGCTGTATTTGTCGAGCAGTTTCTCCGGATCGATCTTGAAGCCGCGGTCGACCATCTTGGAGAGGATCTTCCTGACCTGGTTGCGGCGGCGGACCTGGCTGGAGCGCAGGATCGCATGCAGTTCCGGGTCGCTCGGGTCGAAGTTGTACCACAGGACGCTGATGTGTTTGCGTCCCAGTTTGGTGTAGAGTTCGACGCCGACGATCGGCTTGATGCCCTCGTTCTTGCAGGCGCGCTGGAACTCGCTCCAGCCGGAGACCGTGTTGTGGTCGGTGAGCGCGGCGACTTTCACGCCCTGGGCCGCGAGGAAGCGCGCGACCTCTGTCGGGGTGAGGTAGCCGTCGGAATAAGTCGAGTGGATTTGCAGGTCGATCAGCATATCGGTTTAAAGATTGTTAAAATAATTATTTTTTTATGTTCAAATTTCGGCAGACCAGTTCGATCAGCGGGCGGGCGCTTTCCGGCTGTGGATCGTGCTTGAACAGGAAATAATTGGCGGTGCGGATGGCGGTCCAGTTGTAGTAGTTGGCGATGCGCGCCTCGAGCGATTCATCCAGCTTGATCTTCGCGAAATCGAGATAGGAGGACAGGAAAAGTTTTTTGATTTTTTCGGTGTAACCGTGCTCGCCGATCCGGCGGTTAGCCATGTATTCAAGCTGTTGCAGGAAGGTTCCCAGGTCGCGCGCGAAATCCGACAGGCAGAAGTCGGCGAAATCGATCATCGCCAGTTTGTGGTTCGGCAAGATAATGATATTTTCCGGATGGGCGTCGCCGTGGGCGTACCAGTGCCGTTCGCTCGAACCAAGGAAACTCTCCTCGCGCAAGACGAACAAATGGTAAAATTTTTCGTACGCCTTCAGGTGCTCGGGGTACAAAGCGCTGATTTTTTCCAGGATATGATCCTTGCCGGGAACGACCGTGGCGATGCGGCTGTTCTGCGGGTTGAAATTTTTCGCTTCCGCCGTCGGCAGGGCGTGGAGTTTGGCAAACCAGGCGGCGGTCTTGGTCAGGGCGATTTCGATCTCCGAATAATTCCTCTCTTTCATCGCCGCATACATCAGTTTGCCTTCGACACCCTGATAAAAGACGGCGCGGAAGGCCGGGGAATAGAACAGCGGTCGCGGCACCGTCAGATCATTTTGGCTGAAGCTCTGCCCCCAGAGGAATTTCAGCGCTTCGTGAACATTCTCGCGCGGCTCGGAGCTGTGGGCGGAACAGTAAATCTGCCAGGTCAGCTCGGCGCCATTTTGGTCCGCCAAGGTAGTGATGAAGCGGAATACTACGTGGTAGGTAGTGCGCCAGACGTGCTTTTTGACCGGCTCGATTTTTATCTCTTTTATCTCGGTGATCTCCGGGCAGACCGGCAAAAGTTCTTTTTTGAACAGCCCCTTTACGAAATCAGGGTCGAGCAGTTGTAGGATGATATTCATAGTATAGTTTACAGGTTTCAGGTGTCAGATCTCAGATATTAAAATTTTATTTTGTTATTTTTCACTAACAACTGAAACCTGAAAACTGCTACCTGTTTTTCCAGTGGGTTTGCCAAAGAATATTTTTTGTTTCCGTGATCAGTTTTTCGGCTCCCAGCTTGGTCTTGAGGTTGGTAGATTTTTCCAGTGATCGGATTGATCGGGCCAGTTCATTGATGCCCTTTTCCACTTCGTCCGGGTTCCAGGCGAGCGGACCGAACACTTTGCGGAAATCGTGATTGGAGGCCCACCAGAAGGTGCAGCTAGCGAGGCCGCGCACCAGATGCCAGCGTGCCCACCAGCCGTTTTTATCCTTTTTGTTTTCGGCGGCCAGTCGTTCGGCTAGATGAGCCAGTTGCCATAAATTTTTTTGTATCTTGTTGTTTGGATTTTGCCAGAGGGCAAAGGGGAGATGATCCTTTAATTCTTTTTCGGTCGATTGCCAGGAAGCGGGGCGCAATTTGATTTTCTCCATCTTTGCCCGCTGATTAAGAAACGCGGATAATGTTTCGGTCCGAAGATTCTTATTTTTCAGCAGTTTCTCGAAACTGGCCGGCTGGTCGAGGTGCCGCAGGCCGTAAAGTTCGGCATCAGAGGCGGTGACGACAATTTGTTTTTTGTCGATATTTTTTAAGATTGTCTCCGGCACGAAACTTTCAGAAAACCGGCGGTTGCGGAAAATAATTTTCAGATTGCTATTTTTGTCCAAGTAGATTTTTTCCGTTTCGATTTTTTTTCCGGCGCTGATCTCATCGAGCATCAGCCAGCGGTAGCCGCGACGTTTTATCAGCTTGGCGACGGCCGGCGAATAGGCGAGCTCGGGCAGAAAAAATCCTTTGAGTTTAATCCGCGCGCCGAAATATTTTTTGAGGACTTTTTCCTGCTCGATGATCTGCGCTTCCGCCTCCGCTTCGCTCACCAGCGGCAATAGGGCGTGGTAGGCCGCCGAGCCGGTAAGTTCAATCTGGCCGCGATGGAGGAGTTTTTTAAACCGTCTGATCAGGTCGGCTCGTCCAAGTTCTTCGTCCCAGCGGACCAAGAGGCAACCGGCGATATTCAGGGTGAATTTGATTTCCGGATGTTCTTCCAGCGCGCGCAAGATCCGCTCGTAGCTTTTTTCGGTCGCCAGCACCAGGTGCTTCTTGTCGATGTTGGCTGGTTGGTAGAGATGTAATAAATTCAGCCAAAGCATATTAATTCAATTTATTTTTCGGCAGTTTGAGGGCCTTGCGGTAGAGTTCCAGATATTTTTTTGCCGGGATCTCCCAGCTGTTGGATTCTTTCATCGCGCGCACCATGATGTCGCGCCAGGCCTTGCGGTATTTATACGCTTCCAGGGCGCGGATGATCGCTTCATAAAACGACATGGCATCGAAATGATCGAAGCTGAAGCCGGTGCCCTGGTGCGCGGTCGGATCGAAATTCTCCACCGTGTCGTGGAGGCCGCCGACCTTGCGGACGATCGGCACGCAACCGTAGCGCATGGCGATCAGCTGATTGATGCCGCAGGGTTCGTGATGCGAGGGGAGCAGGAACATATCGGCGCCGGCGTAGACCAGGGTCTCGTATTTTTGGTTTTCCTCATGCGAAGGGATTACCGCCAGTTTTTTCGGGTGCTGTTTGGCGAATTTTTGCAGCTCGCAGATGTAGTTCTTGTCACCGGAGCCGATGATGATCAGCTGTAGGTCGTGCTTTAAGAGCTGATCTAGGATTTTTAAGATCAGTTCGAAGCCCTTCTGGAAGGTGACACGGGAGGTGGTGCAGAGCACCGGTAGATCCATATTTACTTTCAGGCCGAATTTTTTCTGCAGGAATTCTTTATTCAGTTTTTTCCGGTGGATTTTACGGTAATCATAATTCTTGAACAGTCCCGGGTCGAGCGCTGGGTTGTAGGCGTTGTAGTCGATGCCGTTTACGATGCCGAAAAGACGATCGGCGCGATTGCGCAAGATCCGCTCCAGGTCCTGGCCGAAATGCTTGGTCATTATCTCTTCCCGGTACTGTTCGCTCACGGTGTTGATGATGTCGGCCGAAAGAATCGCGCGTTTGGCAAAGTTGATATATTCTATTTCCGGGTCGGTGATGTGTGGAATCCGCCGCTTGCCATAGTCCTTTTTTTTCGGCGGCACCTCCCACCAATTTCGGCCGAGTTGGAAGGCCAGGTTATGAATCGTGAAGATTGTTTTTGCACCGGCCAAACTCTTCGAATAACGGAAGTCGGTCTTCAGATAGAAGGGGATCAGGCCGGTCTGCCAGTCGTGGCAATGGATGATGTCGGCCTCGAATTTAAGAAGCGAAAGCAGTTTCAGCGCCGCGACATCAAAAACCAGGAAGCGGGCGTTTTCATGGCTGGAGCCGTAGAGTTCTTTTTTTCGGGAAAAATATTTGGTGTTCTCGACAAAGTAAACCGGCAGGCCGGGTAAGAGATAGCCGCGCCAGTAGTTGACGGTCACCGTGTCCACCGAGTTCAGATACACCTTTACTTCCGGGTAAATGAGCTCCAGCCGATGGGCCTTTTTGTCGATTATTTTATCGTAGAGCGGCGTGATGGCGATCACCTCATGGCCGGGCCGCTTCAGTGCTTTGGGCAAACTACGCGCGACGTCGCCAAGCCCGCCCGATTTGGAGAACGGCGCAACCTCGCTTGCAACACTGACGATTTTTAGTTTTTTTGTTTTTAACATAATATTGGGATTGCGGCGGTTCGTTTGTCAGACACGCTCGTCAATTTCCAGCGAATTGGCTCGCTCAGTCCTCGGCGGCGCATCCGCCGAGACCGGCGGCACCGAGCTGCGCCGCCTGTGGATGGTCTGCCAAACGAACCGCCGTAATCCTTTTTATATTGAATTCGCCGCGCAGATAGCGACGGCCAAAGCGTCGGCGGCGTCGTCAGGGCGAGGCAGTTCTTTTAAATTCAGTATAAGTTTTACCATTTTTTGCACTTGCTGTTTGCCGGCCTTGCCGTAAGACGAAACGGCTTGTTTGACCTGGAGCGGCGTGAATTCTACGATTGGCAAGCCATTCTGCTTGGCAGTCAGGAGCAGGACGCCGCGGGCTTGGCCGACTACGAGCGCGGTTTTTATGTTCTTGCAGAAAAAAAGTTCTTCCACCGAGATGATTTGCGGCCGGTATTTTTTGATCAGTTTATCCAATTCCGTATTTAATAAAGAGAGCCGGTCGGCCAGGGGCGACTTAGCTGCGGTTTTAATGGAAGTATAAAATACGGAAGAGAGTCGATGTCCTTCTTTTTTGATTATCCCGACGCCGGTGTCGGCAATCCCGGGATCAAGACCGAGAATGATTGAATAGCCAGCCGTTTTTAACATCAGATATTGACGTTAGTAAAATAATCTTCCACGTCTTCATTGTCATCCAATTCCTCAATGAAGGCCTGGACCTTGGCCGCCTCTTCTTCGTTGAGTTTTTGTTCTTCCTTGGCGACGAACTCAAGCTGGGCGGATTCAACAGCGATATTTTTTTCGTCCAGGAAATTTTTTACTTTAGCCAAGTCGGCGATTTTCGTTTGGATAGTTACACCCTCATCTTCCCTGATTATGTTGTCGGCACCGGCATCAATCAGCTCAAGCTCCAGATCATCAAAGTTTTTACCCGCCAGGTTTTCGGCCGCGATGCGGATTACGCCCTGCTCGGAGAAGTTCCAAGCAACCGTTCCGAGCGAGCCGCCGTGCTCGCTGAACAGGTGGCGGATTTCCGAGGCGGTGCGGTTTTTGCTGTCGGACAGGCAGCGGACAATGAATTGCGACTTGGCCGGGCCGAAACCCTCATAGACCAAGGTCTCTATCTGCGCGCCGTCGCCGGCGCCGGCACCGCGTTTGATCGCCCGCTCAATATTATCGGCCGGCATATTGACCGCGCGCGCTTTGTCAATCGCCATGCGTAAAGAAAAATTGGAAGCCGGGTCGCCGCCCTTCTCGCGCGCCGCCACGGTGATGATTTTGGCGACTTTGGTGAAAATCGCGCCGCGCTTGGCATCCACCGCCATCTTACGCCGCTTGGTTGTCGCCCATTTACTGTGTCCGGACATGAGAAATCATTATATAAATATTTAGTCAGACCGAGGCCTGACCGTGAGATTATTTTGACATTATTTATGATAAAAATCAAGTCAAAATTCTTGCCAGATCCGGCCATTCGCGATAGAATTAAGTGGCTGATAAACATATGTATAGCGTCATACTTTGCGGCGGTTCGGGCACTCGGCTCTGGCCGTTTTCGCGGAAAAATTTCGCCAAACAATTCTTGAGCTTTTACGGCAACCAGTCGCTGCTCCAAGAGGCCTACTCGCGCATCAACGAGATCATGCCGAAAGAGCGGATTTTTTTCGTCACTAATCAGGATAATTTTTTCAATGTTTTCAACCAGATCAAAGAGCTCGAGCCGAAATTTCCCCGCGATCATATCATTATCGAACCGCAGAGCCAGAACACCGCGCCGGCGATCGCTTTGGCGGTCAAGCATTTGACGGTAAAGGAAAAGATCGCCGATGACGCACCGATCATTTTTTTGTATTCAGACCACTATATAAGCAAGCGCATCGCTTTCTTGGCAAAGGTAAAACAGATACTCAAGGAAGTCGGTGATCATGTCGGTACCCTGGGCATTACGCCGACGCGGCCGGAAACCGGCTACGGTTACATCAGGAAAGGCAAAAAGTTGAATGGCCTTTATGAGGTCTCGGAATTTAAAGAAAAGCCGGATCTGGCAACGGCCGAAAAATATCTTAAGAGCGGCGAGTACGTCTGGAACTCCGGGATGTATATTTTCAACGCCCGCACTTTTGAACGCGAACTCGCCAGGCACGCCCCGGCGATTTACGCGTTATATAAAAAGGATCTGGCATCTTTTCGCGCCGAGTTCAAAAATGCGCCGTCGATCTCGATCGACTACGCGATTTCCGAAAAATCCGATCAGGTGGTGGTGCTGGAAGGCGAATTCGGCTGGAAAGATATCGGTTCGTTTGACGGGTTGGCGGAAATTTACGAGCAGGAGGGCATCGAGCATCGTCCTCGTCTTGTGAGTATCGATTCAAAAAATATTTTCGCCTATAGCGCTTCCGACCGGCTGATCGCGACCATCGGGGTGGAGGATCTGGTAATCGTGGAGAATCGCGACTCGATCCTGGTGCAGAAGCGCGGGCGCGGCGAGGACGTGAAAAAAATCGTCGAGCAGCTAAAGACGGGAGAGCACAAAGAATTGGAGCATAATCTGCTAGTGCACCGCCCTTGGGGCAAATACGAAGTGCTGATTGACGAGGAAAAACACAAGGTAAAAAAAATTACGGTGTATCCGGGCGAGAAACTGAGCTTGCAGTCCCACAATCACCGCGCCGAACACTGGGTGGTGGTCAAAGGCACGGCCAACGTCGTTAACGGCGGCAAAGAAATCGTCTTGCAGGAAAATCAGAGCACCTATATCCCTTTGGCCGCCAAGCACCGATTGTCGAATCAAGGCGAGGAAAATCTGGAAATCATCGAGGTGCAGACCGGCGATTATCTGGGTGAAGACGACATCATCCGCTACGATGATATATACAAACGTATCTGATATAATGAATATTGTATGCGTCTAGACGATTACAACCGCATCAAGCAGCTCGATTCGAAAAAAGTGGCCGAATCGATCAGCGTCTTACCTCTGCAGATCAGGCAGGTTTTGGCTGACGCGGGTTCGATCAAAGTGCCGCGCGCCCACGGCCAGGTGGCCAAAGTGGTGATCAACGGCATGGGCGGTTCCAATATCGGCGTCGGTATCCTGAAGGCGGTGATGAGCGACCAGCTGAAGGTGCCGGTGCTGGTGACGCCCGGCTACGAGGTGCCGGCCTATGTCGGACCGGATACTTTGTATATCATCTCTTCCTACTCCGGTACTACCGAAGAGCCGCTTTCGGTTTATGCGGAAGTGAAAAAACGCGGCGCTAAGATCATGGCGATCGTTGAATCGGGAACGGGCGATTTGCAGAGGATGGTGGTTAAAGACGGATTGCCCGGCTATGTTTTCAAGCCGGCGCACAATCCTTGCGGCCAGCCGCGCTTTGGCCTTGGCTACTCGGTGTTCGGTATTATGATGCTGCTTGCCAAGACGGGTTTGATCAAGGTCAAAACCAGTGAGATCGAGGACCTGATCGAGGCGCTAGAATTCAGAAATGAAGAATTGAAACCGCAGGCGGCGGAGAAAAACAACAGCGCGAAAAAGATCGCCGGCAAACTTTTCGGCCGCCAAACGGTGCTGGTGGCCGCAGAATTTTTGGCCGGCAACGCCCGCGCCTTGCGCAATCAATTCTGCGAGACCAGCAAGAATTTTGCAAGCTATTTGTCATTGCCCGACCTGAACCATTTTGCCATGGAGGGACTGGCCAATCCGGCCGGCAACAAACAAAGCATGGCTTTTTTGTTTTTTGATTCCGCCCTTTATCATCAGCGGATCCGGCAGCGCAGCGAGCTGACCAAAGAGGTGGTGAAGAAAAACGGGATCGAGGTGGTGGAATATCAGCTCACCGGTTCAACCAAGCTGGAACAGGCCTTCGAATTTTTGCAGCTCGGCTCCTGGGTCAGTTTTTATCTCGGAATGCTCAATCAGGTCGATCCGGTCGAGATCCGCTGGGTGGATTGGTTTAAAAAACGGCTGGGCTAAAGCGATATCCCTTCTTCCATATGGCAGCTGATAGTATTTTAAGCGTCACTAATTTAAGCAAGGAATACGGCCACTTTAAAGCAGTGGACGGGATTTCGTTCGAGATTAAGCCCGGAGAAATACTGGGCGTCCTGGGCCCCAACGGCGCCGGCAAGACCACCACGATCAACATGATTCTTGGAATTCTAACCTTGACCGGCGGCAAGATTGAGATATTTAACCAAGGGGTCGGAGAAAATCGTTCGGAGATAAATAAACGCCTGAATTTTGCAGCCGTCTATGCTCACCTGCCCGCCAATTTAACCGTTCGGCAGAATTTAACCGTATTCGGTTTGCTTTATGAAGTGAAAAATTTAAAAACAGAGATTGAAGTGATGCTTAAAGAATTTGATTTGGAAAAATTCGCCGATTCAAAGTCCGGTCTATTGTCTTCCGGGGAGCTCAGCCGTTTGAATCTGGCTAAGGCGATTATTAATAAACCGGATTTATTGCTTCTTGACGAGCCGACCGCTTCGCTTGATCCGAGTATCGCGGAGTTGATCAGGGAGAAAATCAGGATCTATGCGAAACGGAAGGGGGCATCCGTGCTTTGGACCTCGCATAACATGAAAGAAATAGAGGCCGTTTGCGACCGAGTATTATTTTTGTCGCACGGCAAAGTATTGCTTACCGGCGACCCGCGGCGCTTACCGGCGGAATACGGCAAAAAAGACCTGGAAGAGTTATTTATCGCAGTGGCACGCGAACCGCTTTCATTGGAAGAAAATCAATAAGGAGCAAGAATTTTAATATAGAATAAATCCATGTCTGTTTCCAGAATTTACGCGATTTTTTTACGCCAGCTTTTTTTGTTCAAGAGCAACCCGACACGGTTATTCGGGGCTTTTATTTGGATGGTGCTGGCGATCGTGCAATGGGGCTTCATCAGTAAATATCTTGGCGCCTTCGGCCAGGCTACATTCGGCTTCGTGACCGTTATTTTAGGCGCGATAATTCTTTGGGAGTTCATGGGTCGTTTTGAACACGGCTTGATGATGGCTTTCCTGGAGGATGTCTGGACACAGAACTTCGTTAATTTTTTTGCCTCGCCGTTGAAAATATATGAATACCTTGTCGGCCTGGTTTTGGCGAGTCTTTCAACCGGTCTTACCGGACTGATCGTAATGATGCTGCTTGCCGGCCTGGCTTTCGGCTATAACATTTTTAAGGTCGGATTACTGCTCGTGCCATATTTTTTAATTCTTCTGCTTTTTGGCATTGCTCTTGGTTTTTTCTCTTCCGGTCTAATTTTCAGGTTGGGCCCCTCTGCCGAATGGCTGGGATGGCCGATCCCAATCGTGCTTTCTATTTTTTCGGGAGTTTTTTATCCTATTTCCACTCTGCCGGTCGGCCTGCAATTTATTGCCAGAGCGCTGCCACCCGCCTATGTTTTTGAAAGCATGCGGGGGCTGCTCGCCACCGGCGTCGTTTCTTCCGGTCTGGCGGCTAATCTTTTCGTCGGCGCGCTTCTTTCCGCTGCCTATCTATTGGCTGCCTATTTCTTTTTTATCAAAGTTTACCGGCACAATTTGAAAACCGGCGGCATTACGCGCTTCGGCGTTGAGTCGGCATATTAATTTTATTGGGATTTGAAGTTTGACAAGAGCCCTAATTTAATTTATATTATTTTTACAAAGTCCTGCTTCAGGACTTTTCTGTTTAATCAAAATTCGCCGCTATCGTCTAGTGGTTAGGACATCAGGTTTTCATCCTGGTAACCGGGGTTCGATTCCCCGTAGCGGTACTGATTTATTTTCCTCGGCCCTGGGCCGAGGAAAATAAATCATTGATATGGGGATGAGAACCCCGGAGTTGAGATACGGGAATAACAGAAAAACAAGCAACACCGAAGAAATACTTCAAAAATAAAACTCGCCACTTGATTGGGGTGGGGCTTCCGCCGCGGTGAAATTCCTCTGCCTGCCGGCAGGCAGGCCGTAGCAGTACAAAATAAAAATAAAACCGAGGATACCTCGGTTTTATTATCCATATGATTATTTTAGGAATTGAAACATCCTGTGATGAGACGGCTGCTTCGGTTGTTGAGGGTGTCGGCAATAAGGTTCGCGTTTTGTCCAATGTGGTTTCGTCGCAGATTGAGATACATAAAAAATACGGCGGCGTGGTGCCGGAGGTGGCGGCGCGCGAACATGTTTTGAATATTTTGCCGGTGGTGAATGAGGCGCTGGAGAGGGCGGGGGTCGCACACCCCGGCGCTGCGCGCCACCCCTCTCAAGAGGGGAATAAACTCGAGGCCATAGCAGTCACCGCGGGACCCGGCCTGATCACTTCTTTGCAGGTCGGGACGGAGACGGCCAAGACGATGTCTTATGCATGGCAGGTGCCGGTTATTGCCGTTAATCATATCGAAGCGCATCTTTATTCAAATTTTATCGAGCGGGAAAAGATCGAATTTCCGGCGCTGGTGTTGACCGTCTCTGGCGGACACACGATTTTGGTCCTGATGAACGGACACGGCAAATATCAGATCCTGGGCGAGACGCGCGACGACGCCGCCGGCGAGGCCTTTGACAAGGCGGCCGCCCTATTGGGGCTGGGGTATCCGGGAGGACCGGCCATTTCGCGCGAAGCGGCGAAATGGCAAGTTAAAAGTTCAAAGTTCAAAGTTAAAAGTATCAGTTTACCGCGGCCGATGTTGGAGAAAAATAATTTTGAATTTTCTTTTTCCGGGCTGAAGACCGCGTTGTTGTATCAATTGCAAAAAGACAAGAATTGGAAAAAGCGCAAAGCCGAATATGCCTACGAATTTGAGCAAGCGGTCGCGGAAACGCTCGTGGGCAAGACCGTCAAAGCGGCAAAAAAATACGGGGTCAAGTCAGTGATGCTTGCCGGCGGCGTGGCGGCCAACAGCGTATTGCGCGCCGACTTAAAGGAGGCGACTGAAAAATTAGGACTGAACTTTTTTATGCCCGATCTGAAATATACTACCGATAACGCGGCCATGGTGGCGACGGCCGGTTATTTTCTGGCGCGGCAAAAAAAATTCACCCCTTGGAAAAAATTAGCCACCAGAGTAAACTGGGAATTGGCCTGATTTACCCCGTTAGAAATGCCAAGCAGAATTACCGCGACCTCAAATATTTTATAGAAATATTTTAGTTTACCTTATCCTCAAACGATTATTTTTAACGGGGTTTACAGCCATTCATTCTAAAAGTATAATAATGCTATGGTTAATACTGGCAAAAAGACGATTTTTTCCGGCGTAAAGCCGTCCGGCGACCTGCATCTGGGGAATTATCTGGGAGCCCTGTCGCAGTGGGTGGAGTTGCAAGACCAATATGATTGCATTTTTTGCGTGGTCGATTACCACGCGATCACGGTCAAGCAGGACCCGGCCGACCTGAACCGACGCACCTTGGAGATCGTAAAACACTATCTGGCGAGCGGCATCAATCCGGAGAGATCGATCATCTTCCAGCAATCCGACGTGACCGAGCACACCGAATTGGCTTGGATCTTGAATTGCGTGGCGCGGATGTCCGACCTCAATAAGATGACGCAGTTCAAGGACAAGGCGGGCGAGAACCAGGAAAATGTCAGCGTCGGCCTGTTTGATTATCCGGCCCTGATGGCGTCCGACATTTTGCTGTATCAGACGGACGCGGTGCCGGTCGGCGATGACCAGGTTCAGCACGTGGAGCTGACCCGTACCCTGGCGCGGCGGTTCAATCAGCAATTCAGCGAGGTCTTCAAAATCCCCGAGGTAGTGATCCGCAAGGAAGGAGCGCGAATCATGGCGCTCGATGATCCGGCAAAAAAAATGAGTAAAAGCGGCCAGGGCGCTGCCGGCTATATCGCGCTCGCCGACACGCCCGAAGAAGCAGAGAAAAAAATAATGCGCGCGGTAACGGACTCGGGGGACTCGGTTATATATGATAAGGAGCAGAAGCCGGCCTTGGCTAATCTTTTGACGATTTATTCTCTCTTGGATCATACGCCGATCAAGGATTTGGAAGCGTCATATCGGGGCAAGGGTTATGCCGAATTCAAACACGACCTGGCCGGCGTAGTCAAGAAATTTTTGGCCGGGTATCATCTGAAGTTCAACTGTTTTAGAGACGAGGACGTGAAGGAAATTTTAAAACAAGGCATGGCAAAAGCGCAACCGCTGGCGCGAGAAACGATCGCGAAAGCAAAGCGTGCCATCGGCATCAATATTAATCGTTAATTACTATCCATATGACGAATGAAATACGCGAGGCCCTGGCGCAATTCGACCGGGCCTGCGAAGTGTATGATTTCGAATGCGAGGAACTGGAAATGTTAAAATATTCCCAGCGGATCATTGAGATCGCTTTTCCGGTGCGGATGGATGACGGCAGTTTCCGGGTCTTTCGCGGTTATCGCGTCCAACATAACGACGTTCGCGGTCCGTATAAGGGCGGTTTGCGTTTCCATCCCGAAGTTAATCTGGACGAGGTGAAGGCGCTGGCTTTTTGGATGACGATCAAGTGCGCGGTGGCGGATATACCCTACGGCGGCGCTAAAGGCGGCATCAAGGTTGATACCAAGAAGGTGAGCAAAAATGAACTGGAAAGGATTACTCGTTCCTACACGCGGCATATCGCTGAATTTATTGGGCCGGAAAAAGACATTCCGGCGCCGGATATGTACACCAACCCGCAGGTGATGGCCTGGGTGATGGATGAATACAGCCACATCGTCGGCCGCAATACGCCGGCGGCAGTCACCGGTAAGCCGCTCACGATCGGCGGCTCGCTTGGGCGCGACACGGCCACCGCGCAGGGCGGTTTCTATATTTTGGAGATGCTGTTCAAGGAATTAAAAATCAAACCGGCGGGTTTGACTTTTGCCGTGCAGGGATTCGGCAACGCCGGAATGAATATGGCGAAAATCCTGGCGGCAAACAATTTGAAAGTAGTGGCCGTCTCCGACTCCTCTTCCGGCATTCATGATCCGAGGGGGCTTGATATCGAGAAGCTGATCGTTCACAAAGAAAAATCCGGTAAACTCTCCGGCTTTGCCGGCGCCAAGACGATTACCAATGAACAGTTGCTGGAATTGCCGGTCAAGGTTCTGATTCCGGCGGCGCTCGAGGCGGTAATTACTGACGCCAACGTGAACAAGATCAAGGCCGATATAATAATGGAACTGGCTAATGGGCCGGTGGTGATGAGCGCTTGCCAGAAACTGCATAAGCGCGGTGTCATGGTGGTGCCGGACGTGCTTGCCAATTCCGGTGGCGTAATCGTTTCCTATTTCGAGTGGGTGCAGAATCTGCGCCACTTCTATTGGGATATGGCCAAGGTCCAGGATCATCTGAAAGTCCAACTGTCCAAAGCGTTTAAGGACGTCTGGCAGACGGCCAAGAAATACGACGTCAATTTACGTACCGGTGCCTACATCGTGGCTCTGGGGAAAATCACCAAGGCGCTCAATGTCAGGGGCACCTAATTAACTTTATGGATATAAAAGAAATTTTGAAAAACGCGGTACACGAGCCGGAGTATTTGCTCGAGCGGAAGATCAATGAATTCATCATCCACGATTACCGCTTCCGGCATTTCGGAGAAGCGCATAAGAAGCTGATTTTGGATCTGATCAAAAAATACAAAGAACTGATCAGGAAAAACGGCGGGATCTCGGCGCATATAATCCAGGAGGAAGAGTATCGACTGTACGAGAACCGCCTGAAACTCGACCTGGTTGAAGAGGACCTGAAACACATCAAGGAAATTCTGGAGTACTTCAAGATATAAATTTATTTAGGGTTAATAAAAGGCGAGAGAGTTCTCTCGTCTTTTAAATTGGCTAATATTGATATAATAAAAAGTTTGTGATAAGATGAGGATATCGCTGTCAATCTTGGGAAAGGGGGAAGAGCATGAGGAAGCACCTGTTCGCGGCGTTGGGCGTGTTCGTCCTGCTGGCCATGGTGGCCTCGAGCTCCGCGCGCGCCGGGCCGGCCGTGGTGACCGGCAACGAGGCAATCGCGCAGAGCGCACAAGGGGCCGGCATCCTGGCCAGTGCTCCGGCGGCGATCGCTCCGGAGGTCATCCTGTTCGAACCGATCGTGAGCGGGCGGGCTGTGCTCGCTTCCAAGGCGCCGACGACGGCGACAGGGAGAGGAATGGAGAGGGCATCCTCCACCCTCAAGTGTCCGATCCTTTCGGCCAGCGTCCTCATCGCCGGCAAGAAACGGGCCCAGGGCGGCGCGGTGCGGGTCTGACGAGATCTTTTTCGACGAGTCGTCTTCGGACGACGAACTGGGGCGGTCGCTTGCGACCGCCCCTCTTAATTTTTTTAAAAAATATTGCGGATAAAAACCGCCCAGCCCTTTTTTAAAAAGGGCTGGGCGGTTTTGTTTGCAGTTTTTTATTTTGCGCGAATTAGTTCAATTATTTCATCGCGCTTTTCGGCCATCAGTTTTTGCGATTTTGCCTCCAGGTTGAGCCGAAGTAGCGGTTCGGTGTTGGAGGGGCGGACATTGAAGCGCCAGTCGGGGAATTCAACCGACAGGCCGTCAAAGTTACTGATTTTACCTTTGTTATATTTTGATTCCAGTTTTTTTAATACTCGTGCCACATCGCTGACGGTAGAGTTGATCTCGCCGGAGATGAAATATTTCTTAAAAAGCGGGGCAACCAATTCGGAAAGTTTTTTATTCTCCGCTGCCAGCAGGTTAGCCATCACGATCAAGGGAATCAGCCCGCTGTCGGCGTACCAGAAATTTTTAAAATAAGTATGGCCGGAAGACTCGCCGGAAAAAATAACTTTTTCTTTACGCATCCGCGCCTTGATATATGAATGGCCGACTCGTTCCAGCACCGGCTTCGCACCCATTTCATTTGCCGCGTCAATCAGCGCCCAGGTGTAACGCGGATCATAGACGATTTTTTGTTTTTTCTTGCCGCGGAGCAAAGATTTTATCAACAGATGATTGGTATAATAGGATTCAAGAAAAATTCCGCCATCGGCGGCGAAGAAGACCCGATCGGCATCGGCATCCCAGGCCACGCCGATATCTGCGCCACTTGATTTGACTAGCGCTACGAACTCCGGCCGATTTTCCGGCACGAACGGATCGGGCCTGCCTTTTGGAAAATTGCCATCCACGGTATCGTTAAGGCCTATAATCGTCCATTTCGGTTTGGATAATTTTACGAATCGCTTCAATACTTCGCCCTCGTAACCGAAATTAGGGTTGAAAACGATTTTTAGCGGTTTTTGGGCGGCCGCGGGCTTCAGAAATTTTTTAGCAAAACGGCAGAAATCATCAAGTACATTTTTTTGTTTTGCCTTGCCCGGCTTTTTTACTTCGATGTTTTTCCAGCCGGCTTCAATCCAGGATTTTATCTTACTTATGCCATTATCAAAATTGATCGGTGCGACTCCACGTTTTACCATTTTAAGTCCGTTCCATTCTTTGGGATTATGCGAAGCGGTCACCTGGATGCCGCCAGCTAGTTTATAATAGCCGACTGCAAAGTAGTACATTTCGGTTGAGGCCAGGCCTATGTCTAGCACATCCACCCCGGCATCGGTCAGGCCATCTATAATCGCTTGCTTCAGGCACGGTGACGATAGCCGGGCGTCCATGCCGACCGCCACCCTGCCCCCCGGATTTACCATCCTTACATATGCTTGGGCAATCTGATAAAAATCATCCTCATCAAAATCGACGCCGTATATTCCCCGGATGTCATATGCTTTAAAGATTTTCGTATTTATACTCATAATAAATAATAAAAGAGTGCTTAACGCACCCTTTTATTATAGCAAACAGTTGGCAATATCTTAAGCCCGCTTGAGATAGAGATAAGTCGCGCCTAGGCCGGAGAGCAAGGCGAGTGCGGACAGGAGCCAGCCGAGGACCGGGATGGAGAAGACGAAATAACTCACCGCGACGCCGACCGTTAGCGCGGCAAAAAGCGATTCCTTCTTTGCCTGCCAAAACCGTTCCAGCAGTTTCTGGCCGACAAAGATGCCGACGAAGATCTTGCTGAAGATGATCGCGATTACATAAGCCATGCCAAGGACGAGCGCCAGCGGGATGCCGATCAGGGTGATCAGCAGCAAGAGGCAGCTGATCGGGGTGATGATCAGGACGACCAGGCCCCAGCCGAAAGTTGCGCCGGTCTTGGAGGTGAAATAGGTAAGTATTTTTTTGATCTCTTCCCCCCAAACGCTGACTAAGACCAAGCCGATGACCAAGGCGGCAAGGATCGAATAAAGCATACCGAGAAACCAGGCGCCTCCCGTTTGCCGACGGTTGAATTCCCGCGCGGTCGGCTCGTTGCGTTTTACCTCGCCCGCCACCTTAGCTCCCTTGGCGATCTCGGCGTCGCTCTTGGCCGTATAGATGAGTTTTCCTCCGATGCGCGCGCCATTCTCCACTTTGAGCAGCTGCTGATTCTGCTTGTTGTTGTCGAGCCAAAGCTGGACATCTCGGCCGATCACGCCCGCCAGAGTGTAGGCGGCGCCGGCGCCGGTCAGATCGCGTCCGATACGGCCCCGCAGGTCTGCTGAGGCGACGGCCGTCAGCGCTTCCCAACCGACGCTTGAACTGGCGCCGGTCGAGAGCGAGGCGCCGGCAACCATCAGATTCCTGCCGACCGAGCCGTTCAGATTGATGGCGCTGCCCGCGGTACGCAGGTTGCCGCCCACCCGGCCGTTGATGTTGACCGAACTGGCGACGCAGATCACGTCGCCGGCCACTTCACCGTTGATGTTGACCGATTGCCCGGCGCAGATCACGTCACCATTCACCTTGCCCTCGATCTGGATGTTTTGTCCGGCGGCATAGAAATTGCCGTCAATCACTTCGGCTTTTCCCACGCTGACCGAGTTGCCGGACTTGGCCGTGAAAGCCAGAGCCGCCGCGGGCAGGAGCAGGGCAATAAAGAGCGCAAGAATGATGCTTTTTCTTGTCTTTACCATAGTTTTATGGTTAAATTAGTAAAGTTTCGTTATCTTAAGAATACCACTGGCAGAAATAATGTCAATAACCTTAGCAAAAAAAATCCCTAACCGGCGGGCCGGTTAGGGGGTGCGAGCTAGCGGAGGCTCATGAATTGGTTTGCGGACAGCTCCACCAAACCGAGTTTGGTTTGAAGAAGCAGGTAAAGACAGTGCTGCTCTTGGCCGCCGCCGGCGCATCGGCTGGCGACGCAGGTCAATCTGCCGTTTTGATTTGCCGGCGTTATCCTTGATTTTTCCTGGCGGACTCCCTGGAGCTCAAATGGCCCGCGGCCGTGGTTCAGCACCTTTTCATGGAAATCCGGCAAATCATGGCGCCAACCCACCAATTGCCCCACGATAAAGTTCATCGGCCACCCTCCTGATTTTTTTTCCAAGAAGCTTATTGTTTATATTATTATATCTTCTTAAATCATGTTAAGCAAACAGCATGCCATCACCGGGCTGATCAAAGCGCGCATAAAAACTCGCGAGCAGCTTTATGACGCCAAAAGAAAGGCGGCGAAAAAATTTAAGATAGCGATGCCGCAGAATTCTGAAATACTGGAAGCGCTGGATGCAAGGAGCGATGATAAGGATAGGGATTTTCGCAAGTTGTTAAAAAAGCGGTCGGTGCGCACTTTGTCCGGTATCGCGCCGGTGGCGGTTCTGACCAGGCCCTGGCCCTGCCCGGGCAAGTGCGCCTATTGCCCGACCGAGCGTGACGTGCCGCAGAGCTATCTTTCAAATGAACCGGCGGTGATGCGGGCGATCCGCGAGAACTTCGACCCCTACGGCCAGGTGCAGTCACGCCTGCGGGCGCTTGAGGCGAACGGCCACGAGCCGACCAAGATCGAACTGATCGTGATCGGCGGTACCTGGAGCGTGTTGCCGGAAGAATATAAATATTGGTACATCGGAAATTGTTTTGCAGCAGCGAATGACTATAAAGCACAAAACACAGTGCACAAAACACAAACAAAACACAGTGCACAAAACACAAACAAATCTCTGCCAGAATTAAGACAATGGCTCGCAAAGGAGCAAAATAAAAACGAAAAAGCAAAATATAAAATTATTGGGATAACTTTGGAAACCAGGCCGGACTATATAAATGAAAAAGAGCTTCGGCAGATGCGGGAACTCGGTTGTACGCGTGTCGAGCTCGGCGTACAGGCGATCGATGATCGGATCCTTGAAAAGAACAGACGCGGCCACGGTGTCGATGCGATAGCGAGCGCTACCAAACGCTTGAAGGACTTTGGTTTCAAGGTGACCTATCATATCATGCCCGGCCTGCCCGGCTCGACTCCGGCGCACGATTTAAAAATGTTCAAGCGGCTATTCACCGATGAGCGTTTTCAGCCGGATCAATTAAAATTTTATCCGACGGTGGTGACGCGGGGCAGCTTGCTCCATCGCTGGTGGCGAGCAGGTAAGTACAAGCCGTATGCCGCCAGCCGGCTGGAAAAATTGATCATTGCCTGCAAGAAAGCCGTACCGCCGTACGTCCGTATCATCCGTTTGATCCGCGACATTCCGGGCGAATCGATCCTGGCCGGCAATTTAGTTACTAATCTGCGACAAGTGATGCAGCAGCGCGGGGTGAAGTGCGACTGCATCCGCTGCAGAGAGGTAAGAGACAAAGATTTAAGATTTAAGATTTATGATTTAAGAATAATAAAATACCGGGCATCGGGGGGTATAGAATATTTTATTGAGGCGGTGGGCAAAGACAAGCGCACCCTGTATGGTTTTTGCCGGTTGAGATTGCCGGATTCACGATGTCCGACACCGAGAAATTCGGTGTCAGACACCGAGAAATTTTTTAGGGGCACGGCGATGATCCGGGAGCTTCATGTATATGGAGAGCTGGTACCTATAGGAAAAAAGAAAAAAATTCAACACGCCGGTTTGGGTAAAAAATTGATGGCGGAGGCGGAAAAGATCGCCAGAACAAATGGTTTCGAAAAAATTTTGGTGATATCCGGTATCGGCGCGCGCGGCTATTATCGCCGTCTCGGCTATAAACTGAAGCAGGGTTATATGGTAAAATAGACCTATGTCTGATCGATCGCAGCATCTCAAAAAAGAATTGAGGGACTTGGCGAGTCCGGTTCAAGCCGGAATCCTGGCGCGGTTTTTCAAGACCGGCCCGGGCGAGTACGGCGAGGGCGATATTTTTCTGGGTGTGATGGTGCCGCAGAGCCGCAAGTTGGTGCATAAGTATCGCGACCTTAATCTGGCCGACGTGATCGAGTTGCTGCAGACGAAAATCCATGAACAGCGCTTGACCGCCCTGTTAATCCTGGTGGATCAATTCGAGCGCGGCGACGAGCAAGAGCGGAAAAAAATCTATAAACTGTATTTAAAAAACACCGTCTGGATAAACAATTGGGATTTGGTCGATCTGACGGCGCCGAAAATCGTCGGAGAATATCTGCTTGGGCGGCCGCGCGCGATTTTGTATAAATTGGCGAAAGCGAAAAATTTGTGGGAACGGCGCATCGCCGTCTTGGCGACATTTTCTTTTATCCGCCAAGGAGATTTTTCCGATACTCTGCTTCTCTCGGAACGGCTGTTCGCCGACGAACACGACCTGATGCACAAGGCGATCGGCTGGATGCTCCGGGAAGTCGGCAAGCGGGAGGAAAAAATCCTCGAAGCGTTCCTGGATAAATTCAGCCATAAGATGCCGCGTACCATGTTGCGGTACGCGATCGAAAAAATGCCGGACGCGAAGAGGAAGCATTACCTGAAAAAATTTTGACAAAATTGGATATTTTTCATAAGATTCAACCAATTAAAGTGGGGAGGAAAAATATGCCAAAAATCGTTATGGCCTCCGGGCCGGTGATCATCCGGGACAACCACGCTCTTTTGAACCAGCATGGCGAAGACCAGTTTTGGAAATTCTGCGGCGGCAAGGTAGAGGACTACGAACTCAACCTGATCGAAACCGCCCGCAAGGAGTTCAGGGAAGAGATGGGCGCGGAATTCGATCTGCTCGATCCGCGGCCTTTCATCTATCATACCGAGGTGGGACCGAAAGATGTCATCCTGGTCCATTATTTGGCCGGGCTCGTCGGCGAGATCAAACCGGGTGCGGATATTAGGCGCTGGGACTGGTTCGACCTCGACATTCTTGGACGGATAAATTTGGCACCGAACATCATTCCGGCGCTCACGCACTTCAAATTCTTGAAGAAGTGAATCGATCTTAAACGTTCGCCAAGGAAGCTCTCGGGCTTCCTTTTTATTTGAGATAGTTGCAAAATTGCAGTAGAAACAATTTTGCAACTATCTCTTTGACATCGGGCTTATTTAGGATTAAAATTAAGCTATTATTAAATTAATTTAATCGGATGGAATATAAAATTTTGGCAGGAGAGGATCGGGAGGTCTACGGCGCGTTGGAGGCGGAAATCAAGCGGCAACAGGAAGGGCTGGAGTTGATCGCCAGCGAGAACTACGTTTTTCCGGCGGTGCAAGAGGCGCTCGGCTCGGTCTTTACCAATAAATACAGCGAGGGCACACCGGGTAAACGCTACTACGCCGGCAACCAGAATGTAGACGCGGTGGAAAATCTGGCGGTCGAGCGCGCAAAAAAATTATTCGGCGCCGAACACGTCAACGTCCAGCCGCTCTCCGGCTCGCCGGCCAACGCCTCGGTCTATTTTGCCTTTTTGAAACCGGGCGACAAGGTGCTCGGTCTGAAACTGGATCACGGCGGCCATCTGTCGCACGGCCATCCGGTGAACTTTTCCGGCATGCTTTATAATTTCGTGCAGTATACGGTGGACAAAGATACCGGCCGGATCGATATGGACCAGGTGCGTGAAATCGCTTTACGCGAACAGCCGAAGATGATCCTGGCCGGTTTTTCCGCTTATTCACGCGAAATGGAGTGGCAGAAATTTAAGGATATAGCAGACGAGGTCGGCGCCATCACTTTCGCTGACATCGCGCACATCGCCGGCCTGATTGCCGGCAAACAGATCGCCAATCCGGTGCAAATTTTTGATGTCGTTTCCACCACCACCCACAAGACCCTGCGCGGTCCGCGCGGCGCGATCATCATGTGCAAGGAAAAATTCGCCAAAGAAATTGACCGCGCTGTTTTCCCCGGTATGCAGGGCGGCCCGCACGACAACGTGACCGCGGCCAAGGCGGTGGCCTTTGCCGAGGCGCTGAAACCGGAATTCACCGAGTATGCCAAGCAAGTAATCGCCAACGCCAAAGCGATGGCGGATGAGTTGATAGGACTCGGCTTTAAAATAATTTCCGGCGGCACCGACAACCACCTGATGGTGGTCGACCTGACGCCGCAGGGAATCGTCGGCAAAGATGCCGAAGCGGCGCTGGATAAGGCCGGCATCTCTACCTCGCGTTCAACCATTCCTTTTGACCCGAACCCGCCCTATAATCCGTCCGGTATCCGGCTCGGCACGCCGGCGATGACCACGCGCGGCATGAAGGAAGAGGAATCGCGGCAGGTGGCGCGCTGGATCGCCAGCGCGATCGCGGCCAAGGACGACGAGGCGAAATTAGTATCTATCCGCGAAGAAGTGAAAGCGCTCTGCGCCAAGTTTCCGATTCCGAGCGTTTAAATTAAAGATTTACGATTCAGGATTTAAGATTTAAGAATAATGCATTTTGTATTTTGAGTTATTCATAAATCTTATTCCATAAATCTTAAATCGGATTGAATATCGTGAAAACCGCCTAAATAACAGAACTATTTTTTAGTTTAAAGATAAAACAATGGAGCTTATCGACGGGAAAAAAATCGCTGAACGGATCAAGGACGAAATCGTTCAGGAAATATTGAAGCTTGGTGCCAGGCCGAACCTGGCGATTATTTTGGTCGGGGAGCGCGACGACTCGAAATTATACGTCAAACTGAAAGAGAAACAGGCGAAAGAGGTCGGGATCGATACTCATTTATATCAATGCGCGGCCGATATCGCCATGAGCGAGCTGATTTCGATGATCGATTTTTTGAACGCCGACGAGAGTGTCGACGGCATCCTGGTGCAACTACCCTTGCCTGACGGCCTCGATGCCGACAAGGTAGTTGAACGGATCCGTCCGGATAAGGATGTCGACGGCTTCCATCCGTACAATCTTGATAAGATGCTCGCGACTTGCGGCTATGAGATCGAACCGCCGCTTATCGGAGTGATCGGGGAGGTCTTGAAAGAGGCCGACTGCGAGGTGCGGGGCAAGCTGGCGGTAGCCGCAGTCAACTCGGAGATACTGGGCCGGGCAATCAAGCATTTTTTCGAATGCGCCGGCGCGCGCGTCGAACTTTTATATAACGGCGAGACGGCTTCGAACAAATGGCTCAAACAAGCGGACGTCTTGGTGACGGCGCTTGGGCGGCCGGCGGCGATTAGCGGCGAAATGTTGAAAGATGGAGCGACGGTGATCGACATCGGCATCTCGCGCCTGCCGGACGGCCGGGTGGTCGGCGACGTCGACGCGGAAAGCACCAAAGGATTATCCGGCTTTTTAACGCCGGTGCCGGGTGGCGTCGGACCCATCACCATCGCCATGGCATTCAAAAACACCTTGCGGCTGTTCAAGGAAAAAAAATAGTTTTATTATCGACACCCGACTTCGAAAATTTCGAAGTCGGGTGTCGAGAATACGGATACTGGGCGGGTTGTAATGGACCGCCTTTTATTGTTAAAATGTTAATCTATGAGCCCGATTGATAAGCAAAAACAGCAACTGAAGGAATTGCTGAAAATACACTATGGCTTCACTGATTTCCGCCCCGGCCAGGAGCGGGTGATCGATAATCTGCTTGCCGGCAAAAGCACTATCGTAATCATGCCGACCGGCGGCGGCAAATCACTCTGTTATCAGCTGCCGGCGCTGGTGCTCGAGGGCATCACGATCGTGGTATCGCCGTTGATCGCCTTGATGAAAGATCAGGTGGACGGTCTGACGCGCATCGGCATCCCGGCGACCTTTATTAACTCCTCAATCGCACCGGCGGAAACGGCCAGACGGCTCGAGGCGGTGAAGCAGGGAGCGTATAAGCTTCTTTATATCGCGCCGGAGCGTTTTTATAGCCAGGAATTCTTGAGCGCGCTCATAGGAATCAAGGTGAGTTTGTTCGCGGTCGACGAGGCGCACTGCATCAGTTCCTGGGGACACGACTTCCGTCCGAGCTATCTGCGGCTCGTGCCGGCGATCGAGGCGCTCGGCCGGCCGACCGTGGTGGCGCTCACCGCCACGGCCACGCCGGAAGTGCGCGAGGACATCATAAAGCAACTGGGCTTGGCGGCGCCGGCGCAGGTGGTGACCGGTTTCGCCCGGCCGAACCTGCAATTCGCGGTGGTGCGAGCCAACGAAGGGCAGAAGCCGAGCGTCGCCCTGGAGGCGGTGCAGAGCGCGCCCGACGGCGCCGGCATCATTTATGTCGGTACGCGGGCGCGGGCGGACCAACTCTTGCAGACCCTGCTCGATTCCGGAGTGGAGGCGATCGGTTATCACGCCGGCATGGATGCGGAGGACCGCAAGTGGGTGCAGGAAAAATTCATGAAAGGCGAGGCGCGGGTGATCGTGGCCACCAACGCCTTCGGGCTGGGGATCGACAAAAAAGACATCCGTTTCGTCATCCATTACGATATGCCGGGTACGATCGAGGCCTATTATCAGGAGGCCGGACGGGCGGGACGCGACGGCCAGCCGAGTTTCTGCCTGCTTCTCTACAATTCGCGCGACCGGTTTTTGCAGGAATTTTTTATCAAAGGAGATAACCCGCCGCCGGAACTGATTTTGGAGATTTACGAAATCCTTACGAATTACGAGACGGACACCATTTTGATAACTTATGGCGAGCTCGCCGGCATGCTTTCGGACAGCGTGCCGGAAATGGCGGTCGGCACGGCGCTGAAACTGCTCGAACGGGAAGGATATTTGCGGCGGGTTCAGGATCGGGCCGGTAGCGCGTATTTAAAATTAATCAAGACGGCTGAAGAGGCGAAAAAGATTTTCGGCAGCCGCGGCAAAGCGCACCTGGAAGCATTTTCCAAAATGGCCGGCAAATACGCCGAGGAATTGGCAAACGGGTTTTATCTTAATTTGGAAGAGGTGGCCGGCGTGCTGGAAATCAAGAAAGACGCCCTGCGACGGCTTGTTAAAAAATTGGAAGAGGCCGAGGCGGCCGAGTACCGACCGCCGTTCAAAGGCACGGAGATCCAGATTTTAGAGCGGGTCGACAAAAAAGAGATCAGGATTGATTTCGAGGCGCTCAAAAAAAAGTTGAGGCATGCTTACCGGAAACTGGACCGGATGGAAGAGTATGTCTATCATTTCGCCTGCCGGCCGGGGTATATCCTGGAATATTTCGGCGACTCGAGCGGCGTCGCCTGCGGGCGCTGCGACAACTGCCTGGCCGGCGCCAAGCCCGCTTCGTCCGAGTACGAGCGAGGCGAGCAGGCCGGTTATATCGCCGATTATCTGGTTAAAGAGCAGGAGTCAGATCAAGCCGCAAGCAAACGAAAAGCCAAAAGCGGCTTAAGCACCAAACTCACGCAGCTCATCACCTATGATTTATACAACGAAGGGTTGTCGATCGACGAGATGGCGCAGCATCGCGACTTGACCCCGAATACTATCGTGGAGCATTTGTGTTATCTGATCGAAAAGGGCCTGGCGGTCGAGATCGAGAAATTCGTCAAGCCGGCGAAACAAAAACAAATCACGGAAGCGATCAAGGAGGCGGGAACCGAAAAACTGTCGCCGATCAAAGAGTTGCTGGGTGACGTGGCCGATTGGAATGAGATTAAATTAGTGCTGGCTGAATATAAGAAATCGCATAACGCATAACGCGAACAGAGGTGATGGACAAAAAAACGCAAGAAAAATTATTAGACCTGGTGAAGAATAATTACGAGGAAATTGCCGGGGAGTTTGATGCGACGCGGCAAAAACGACTTTGGCCGGAGCTGTTTAAATTAACGGCCGGTGTCAAGGACGGTGATTCGATTTTGGATGTTGGTTGCGGCAACGGACGGCTGATGTCGGCTTTTGCCGGTAAAAAAATAAGTTATTTGGGCATTGATAATAGCATCAAATTAATTGATATTTGTAAAAAGAAAATTGAGGCCGACAATTTCCAATTTCCAATTTCCAATTTCCAATTTAAATGCGGTGACATATTAGA